>JAKQKW010000384.1 GCA_029560455.1 Candidatus Rifleibacteriota bacterium | reverse complement strand
TTGTTTGCCGATGAACGGGAATACTTACTTCTCAAGCCCGTATGTGGTGCGATATTTCGACTTTTCTGTGACATCCTGCATTTTCACCGCCTGCCACTCACGCGCCACAACTTCAAAGCTATTGGCACTGGCTTCAGTGATTGCAGCTTTCTGAGCTTTGCGATTTTCAGCAGGATTCACGCCGCTTTTGAGAAGCGTAACCATCTCAAGGGTTTTCGCCCTGGCTTCGGCCAGACTTACCGTCGGGTAAGTTCCAACTGAGAGCATCTGATTCTTGCCCTTGAAAAGATACTTAAACCGCCAGCGCTTGCTACCGCTGTCTGTGATATAGAGGTATAAACCGGAGCCATCATGTATGCGGGTAACTTTCTTGCCGGGTTCCGGCTTGAGATTCTTAACCTGCGCGGGGTTTAATGACATGGTGTAACACCTCTCAGACAATTTGTGGTTACACTATAAAGTTACACTAAAAACAGGTGTAATTCAATAAGATTCGACGAAGTAAAATAATATCAAGGCAAACAAAAAACCCGCTTATTCAGCGGGTCTGTTGTGGTTTATTTTATCCTGTTAAACCTCAGTTCAGTGCCGGAAGTCGGGGTCGAACCGACACGCCTTTAAGGGGCGCGGGATTTTGAGTCCCGTGCGTCTGCCAATTCCGCCATTCCGGCCTGTGAGCCCAATCATATCACAATGCCGGAATACGGCGCAACAAAATTCAGTCTTTGGCGAGCAATCTGATCTTGCGCTTGCATTCAGGGCAGATTGCCCAGTGTTCGCCATACTGGTCGGTTATCACGTCAACGGGCTCAAAAACAGCACCACAGGCGCATTCAACCTGAACAGCATAAATGTTGTCGAACATGATTGCCACCTCCCTGAATTTTTATTCTCTGCTTACCTGAAGGTACTTACAAACAGCTAAAAGTAAAGGGCAAAAGTAGCGCCCTGTTTTCGCTGATTTTCGGTTGAGGTTAGCCGGCAAAAAGTTTAGAATCACTCAGAATCGAAACTGCATGGAGAAACAGTGATGCGCAATTTCATGAATTTTCTGGCCGCGGTACTGCTGTGCCTGGTTTGTGCCGGACCCGCCAACGCCCAGCATGATAAATACTTTTTCATCACCCTGACCGGAAGAGCGGTGCTGTCAAGAACTTCAGGCTCGACCTGGCTTTCGCTGCAGCAGGCACAGCCGGTTGAAGTCAAACCCGGAGACATGATCAATGTCGAGGGCGACGGCCGCGGTGAACTGCGGTTTCCCGATGGCAGCAGCGTCAGAATGAAAAACAACGCCATGATCACCATCATGCGTTATGGCATAAATCAGCGTCTCGGCAATGTCTGGCTCAATGTCAGGCGCAGCAGCGACATTTTCAAGGTAGTGACGCCACTTGGCTCATGCAGTGTTCTCGGCACCTCGTTTGACGTTGACGTCGACCGTTACGGAAAAACCAAAGTAAGAGTATTTTCCGGTCTTGTGGCGGTAAGAGCTGCGGAAGACAGCCGCAACCGTCAGCTGGTTCTGCAGCCGGGCATGCACACAACCCTTTCAGAAAAAACAAAGGTGGCCGACAAACCCGAAAAGTTTCAGGCCCAGACCATAGAAACGTCTCTGAACAGTGAATGGGAAGCGCGTAACTTTGCCACTGCTGCTCCCTCGGCTCTCGAGCAAACCAGACCGCTGCAGCACGACAGCAGAATACCACCGGCACTGCAACCGGCAGCCCCGGCACCAGGTTCGGCTCAGGCGATCCCTGCCCGCCCGACCATGCCCGAAGTTCAGCCCGGCCGCGTCGAGGCCCCACCAGTCGGCCCGCTTGGAGGCTCTTCAACCGGTTCAGAAGCAACCCTGCCGCCAATCAGACCAGAATTGCAATCTGACCTGCAACTACCTTCAGCCGGCGATGTCATCAAGGGCATAGAGCCCTCACAGTTCAAAGACGGCGAAATCATGTCGCTGGCCCGCCAGCGGGCCGCTTTTCTTGAAATGCTCCGCCAGCAGAAGATCGACCGCGATTCAGTCATTGGCGGAAGTTTCAAGGCCCGAGAAGAAATGGCAAAAGACCTGCACGGTCAGGAATCAGGCCAGCGCTCCAGATTGTCATTCAGCATTTCTGACAACGAGTCGCTCGACCGCGAAAACTGGCTGGTCAGAAATCGGCTTTTGCGCGTTCAGAGCCAGCTGCGCCAGAAAGAACTCGAAATTGCCGACCTGATTCGTCAGAACATTACAACCCCCTCTCATCAGCGGAAAATTTCGAATGCGCAGGCGCAACTTATTGAGCTGCAAACTGAACAGAGAGTACTCTCAGACCGCATTCGCGATGTACAGACAAAAAAAAGATAAAAATTTTTGCCAAAGCATTGACAAACCCGAAAACAGTTGGTACGATTTACTTGTGTTGAGTCCTAATTCAAGTTCCCAGGAGGATCCCCTTCAGTGAAAAAGATCGAACTCGTGCGCGAAATCGCAAAAACCACCAACATGACTCAGACCCAGGCTACTCAGGCTCTTGATGCCACGCTTTCTATCATCAAGAAAGCTCTCAAGAGAAAAGACGACGTACGTCTTGTAGGTTTTGGCTCTTTCAAGGTTAACACCCGCAAAGCCAGAACTGGCATCAACCCCCAGACCAAAAAGCCGATCAAAATTCCGGCATGCAACGTAGCCAAGTTCGTACCGGGCAAAGACCTGCGCGAACTCATCAACAACAAAAAGAAATAATCTTTAAGCGCACAAAAAGGGCCGTTCCCGCAAGGGGGCGGCTCTTTTCTTATACCTTAAATCCAGGTTGGGATTGACCTGATCGTAGCAGCCGACCATAAACTCACATTTTGATGCGTAGAGCACTATTCTATAAGTTTAATACGTTTGCCATGTGAGGTTAAGATACTGCTTGCCTTAGTTTTAACCATCGGGTAAATTATTGAGCATGAATACACAGAAAAAACGTCTGGGCGATATTCTCATCGACTGCAACCTCATCACCGAAGAGCAGCTGAAACAGGCTCTCACGTTTCAGCGCGACCGCGGCATGAAGCTGGGCGAAGCTCTTTCCGAAATGGGTCTGGTTACCGAAGACGATATAATCTGGGCCTTAGGCAATCAGCTGAATATCTCATTCATTCATCTGAATCCGGATATCGTCGACACTGAAGTGACAAAAATGATCACCCCTGAATTTGCACGTGATCATAAGCTCATGCCTCTTTATAAGGCAGGCAATCAACTCAGTGTCTGTATGGTTGACCCCCTCGACTCTCGACCAATCGAGTTTCTCGAAGGTAAATTCGGCGCCACAATTTCGGTTTCTATCTGCACTGCATTCGATTTTGAGCAGACCTATTCTGCTATTTATGGGCCCATCGACGTTCAGGAAAAGGTCGCACCCGGTGAAATAGACAATACCGAAAAACAGAACCTCGAGCGCGGCATTCCCAAAGGCATGGAAGGCCCAGAAAAAGTCATAAACTACATTCTCGGCCAGGCGATCATCAATAAAGTCAACCGTATTCATTTCGAACCATCTGACAAGGGCGTGCTGATCAGATTCAGATCGAACAATGTTCTCTCACGCAAGATCGAGATTCCGGTCAAGGTGCATCACGAAGTAATTTCGCGGCTCAAAAAACTTTCGCAGATCCCCGAAAAGGACATGGCCCGTGAAGGCGTTGTTGTCGGTCATTTCAGGGTTACGGTTTCAAACCGCCAGGTCAATATTCAGTCCATTTTCTATCCGACTGTAAACGGCGAAATGGTAATCCTCAAACTCAGCGACTTCGGCAGCATCATTGAACAGCTTGGCCGTATCGGAAAGGCTGCGATCGAAGAACTTCTCGTCGCTGCCAGAACCACTCATGGTGTTCTTTATGTTACTGGCCCTCGCGAATCAGGGCGCACAACGACGCAATACTGCATAATCAGTGGTTACGATTCCGAAACCCGCAAACTGGTAACGATCGAAAATCCGGTAGTTGCGGCACTCCCCAAAACCACTCAGATTCAGATCGGTTCCGGTGGTATCGAAGACGCAATATCTGCCTTAAAACTTGCATTGATGCTTGACGCCGACATTATCTACCTCGACGATCTTGTCGGCCGCGATCTGACCCAGGAAGTCGCTTTCGCGGCACTTGGCGGCAAAACCGTCTTAACTTCATTTCTTGCCTATGACGCATCAAGCAGTCTGATAAAGCTCATCGAAACCGGCATCGACCCCGTTCTGATCGCTTCTTCAATGTGCGGCGTAGTCAGTCAGAGACTTGTCAGGGTTCTGTGCCCAAAATGCCGCCAGCCAGCCGAAATTCCCCCCGAAATTCTTGAGCTGGTAAATGACGAAGACAAAGTTAAGCAGATTTTCAAACCAAAAGGCTGCGATGGCTGCAATAATACCGGTTATACCGGCCGCACACTGATTACCGAATTCATGCCGGCCAGCGCCACTCTCAGACAGATGATCATCAACCGCCAGTCCTATCAGGATTTCAAGAGTTTTGCCCGAAAGCAGGGCATCAGAAGCCTCGAAGAAAAAACCCTGGATATGATGCTTAACGGCGAAACCAGCGCCGATGAATTTATGAGGCTGTTCTAACAATGAGTGACAATTTTTTCGGCAAACTGTTCGGCGGAGAAGCACCTCCGGGCGACGACAACAAACCCAAAGCACCAACCGCACCACCTTCTTCACCCATGCCGGCACGACCACCTGCACCCCCCCCTGGCGCCGGTGGCCCACCACTTCGCCCGGCCATGCCCGGCGCACCGAGTTCACCAACTCCGCCCGCCGGGGCTCCGGCAAGACCGCCAATGCCACCGGCCGGGCAACCAATGCCCCCCAGACCTGCCGCACCGAATGCTCCTGGCCAGGCTCCTCAACCGCAGCGACCGACAGGTATACCATCCGGCATTTCACAGGGCGCAATGCAAAGACCGGCGCCGCCTGCAAGTCAGAAAGACGACGATGACGGCGAAGTCATTATCGACGACCTGCTGCGCCTGATTGTCGACAAAAGCGGTTCTGACCTTCATCTTACTGTAGGTTCGCCGCCAATGCTGCGCCTGCAGGGCAAGCTCTGGCCAACCGACATTCCCGCTCTTACCGCCAAAGAAACCCGGCGGCTGATCTTTCAGTTTCTCAACAACGACCAGCGCGAACGACTTGAACGCGACCTCGAACTCGATATTTCATACGAGCTCGAAGGCGTGGCGCGTTTCCGCTGCAACATCTTTTTTACCCGTCTTGGCATGGGCGGGGTTTTCCGCGTAATTCCGACCCGCATCAAAACCCTGGCTGAACTGAAACTGCCCGCGATTCTCGGCGACCTTGCCAGACGCAACAAAGGCCTGATTCTGGTTACCGGCCCCACCGGCTCAGGTAAATCGACTACCCTGGCCGCCATGGTAGACCAGGTCAACAACGAACGCCAGGATCACATTCTCACCATCGAAGACCCGATCGAATTCGTTCACCAGCACAAAACCTGCCTGGTTAACCAGCGCGAAATCGGCCCAAATACCAAATCTTTCTCAGCCGCGCTGAGATCGGCACTGCGCGAAGACCCCGATATCATTCTCGTCGGCGAAATGCGCGATTACGAAACCATCTCGCTGGCAGTAACCGCCGCCGAAACCGGCCACCTTGTCTTTGCCACCCTGCACACCCCGTCTGCTGCCCAGTCAGTAGATCGTATCGTCGACGTTTTTCCGGCCCACCAGCAGGATCAGATCAGAACTCAGCTGGCCGACGCCCTGCAGGGCATCATCGCCCAGCAGCTTATTCCGACCATCGATGGCATGAGTCGCGAAGTCGCCCTGGAAATTCTCATCAACACTCCGGCTGTAGCCAACCTGATCCGCGACAATAAAACCTTCCAGCTGCCTTCGATCATGCAGACCAGCAAACAAGCCGGCATGCAGACCATGGATCAGTCACTCATGGACCTGGTCAAACAACGCAAGATCAGCCCCCAGGAAGCCTATCGCCGTGCCTTTGATAAAAAGGCCTTCGAACAGTACAAACCAAGGGAATACTGAACCCCGAACCAGAAAAAAATTCTCAACAAAAGCAGCCCGGCAAATTTTGCCCGGGCTGCTTTGTTTTTGCAGATCCCTGCCAGACAGCGTTGAGCTTCACGCCCGCAGACCAGTTAAAATTTGTCTTGCATGCAGAGAGTGCTTAATGTACACTATTGGCCTGCATTTCAGCATGACCTTATTTTTTGCCGGAGTACCGCCAAGTGAAAGCTCACAGACACATCACCAACCCAGAAATGATTCGCAACGTCGCAATTATCGCCCATGTCGACCACGGAAAAACAACCCTGGTAGACGCCCTGATCAAGCAGTCCGGTCTTTTTCGCGATAACCAGCGCGTCGAAGAATGTTTCATGGACAACAATGCCATCGAAAGAGAGCGCGGTATCACCATTCTGTCAAAGAATCTGTCGCTTGAATTCAACGGTTACCGCATCAACCTCGTCGATACCCCAGGTCACGTCGATTTTGGCGGCGAAGTTGAACGTGTTCTGCGCATGGCAAACGGCTGTCTGCTGCTTGTCGATTCTTTCGAAGGCCCGATGCCGCAAACCCGCTTCGTGCTGAAGAAGGCCCTGGCAGCTGGCCTGCGACCTGTGGTCGTCATCAACAAGATTGACCGACCTGACGCCCGCGTCGAAGCAGTCGAAGACGAAATCCTCGACCTGTTCATCGACGTCGGTGTTGAAGAAAGCATGCTCAACTACCCGGTTCTTTATGCATCCGGCCGCGCCGGCTACGCCGTTCGCAGCATGGAAGACCCAAGAACCGATATCAGACCGCTGCTCGAAGAAATGATTAAGCAGGTGCCACCGCCGTCAGGTGACCTCGATGTGCCAGGCAAAATGATGATCACCAGTCTCGACTATAATGACTATGTCGGCAGAATCGGCATCGGTCGTATGATTGGCGGCGTACTGACCGGCAAATCAGATGTTTACCGCATGCATCCCGGCGAAGTGGCCGAAAAACACAAAATCATGCGCCTCTATTCATTCAGAGGCATTCAGCGTGTTGAAGTCGAAGAAGCCGGCGCCGGCGACATTGTCGCTATCTGCGGCATCGACACCCTTTCGATCGGCGACACAGTCTGCACAGAACTTTGTGAACCTGAACAAATTGTTGCGGTCGACCAGCCGGTAATTTCCATGGCATTCGCCGCAAACACCAGCCCATTTTCAGGCCGTTCCGGCAAGTTCCTGACTTCCCGGCAGATTCGCGCCAGACTTGACCGCGAACTTGAAACCAACGTTGCAATGCGCGTTGAAGATGCAACCGAAGAACGCGATACTTTCCTCGTATCGGGTCGCGGTGAACTGCACCTCGGCATTCTTATCGAAACCATGCGCCGCGAAGGTTATGAACTGCAGGTAAGTAAACCTGCCGCAATCATGAAGCGCGACGAAAGCGGGCAGATGCTTGAACCCGTCGAAGAACTCGCTATCGATATTCCTGACAATTACATGGGCATCGTCATGGAAGTACTCGGGCCACGCCGTGCCATGCTCGAATCATCAAAACGCCTGCTCGACAATTACCTGCGCCTTATCTTCTCGGTGCCGGCACGTGGCCTGCTTGGCTTCAGATCGATGTTTCTCACCATGACCAACGGCACTGGCATCATGAATCAGTGTTTCAGAGCCTATGAGCCATATCGTGGCGATATCCCCGAAAGCCGCAATGGCGTCATGGTCGCCACCGACCCCGGCGTTGCCACCGCCTATGCCATTAAAAACCTCTCTGAACGCGGCACCATGTTCTACGCCCCCGGCGAAGAAATTTACGAAGGCCTGGTAGTCGGTGAACGCCCGCTCAGCGGCGATCTCAAGGTTAACATAGTTAAAAAGCGCCATGTTACCAACCATCGCTCAGCAACCTCCGAAGAACTCGAAAAACTGCCTTCACCGCGCCGCATGACCCTCGATCAGGCCCTTGAATACGTAGCCGACGACGAATGGGTTGAAGTGACTCCCGATGCAATCCGCCTGCGCAAAAAAGGCGAAGCACGCATCGGCCGAAAGTAAGCACATACCCGTTTTGCAATTGTTGAAAAGAGCATTACCGGCGCTGCTGGTGATGCTTTTTCTTTTTACCGCAAATCTGTCCGGCGCTCAATCGAGACTGGCTCAGCTCGCTGCCGCCAACCCGGCCGACCCTGATGTTTTGAACTCTTATGGCATAGAACTGGCCAACAGCGGTGACCTGATGGGTGCCATAGGCGTCTGGCGCCGCGCCCTCGATTTTGACCGCAGCAATGTTCATCTCTACAACAACATCGGCAGCGCACTAAAACGCCTTGGCCAGGACCAGCACGCCTTCGCCTGGTATGCCGCCGCCCTGCAGCTGCAGCCGGTTTACTGGACTTACTATAATATCGCCCTTCTCTATCGTGACCACAACCAGCCGGCAGAGGCCTGCTGGGCACTCGGTGAAGCACTGCGCCTCAACCCGCAGTTTGCCGAGGCAACGAACCTGCTGCAGAGAATCAGGGCCGGCGAGGCCGGCCGCGAGCAGAAAGTCAAAGCTGAAACCGCCACAGTCAAAAAGCCGGTTGCCGGCCCTGAACCAACCGAACTGCCCGGACCTGAAAAAAAGAAACTCCGCGAAACAGTCGTTACCAGCCGGCCTGAAACGACAAAGCCTGCTTCTGCAGGCAGTAATATCGCCCGGAAAACAAAGCCGCAGGTCGACGAAGAACCTCTGAGTATGCCTTCTGGGAGCGGTGGCCAGGTATTTCTCACCTTCGACGGCGGCGCTACTGACGCCGGGTTCGACTCAATTCTCAGCTCGCTTCGCCGTTTCGGGGTTAAATCGACATTTTTTCTTACCGGCAAATTCGCGCAGAATTATCCCGACAAATGCCGGCAACTATTGGTTGAAGGCCATGAAATCGGCAATCACAGCATGAACCACCCGGATATGAAAAATTTCAGCGCCGAAAAAATCGCCGCCGAAATCGAAGCCGCTGAACAGGCCTTCGAAAAAGTGCTTGGCCGGCGTGGCGCACCGTTTTTCCGCTTTCCTTACGGGCATCAGAACAAGCGCGTCGAACAGATTGTAGAAAACCTTGGTTACCGCCCTGTTTACTGGCATATCGACACGATTGACTGGCGCGAAGACCCGGTAGAAACGATTATCAGCCGCGTTAAAAACAAGCTGCGACGCAACTCGGTGATTCTAATGCATCTCGGCAGCAAAAACGGGGCAAAGGCTCTCGACCGGATTCTACAACATGTAATCGCAAGGGGTTATGCGCCAGTCAGACTTTCTGACCTTGACGCCAGTCAGCTGGTTTCGCTGCCCTGAATATCTGATAGCTTTATAGCCGCATATCAGGGTAAAGTCAGTTTAAAATCAGTTGCAGACCTGCATTGAATGGTGCCCACCTATCATTTTCATCAGCTGCTCAGGGGTATCGGCAACCTGAAACAGATTCAGATGCTCGACACGAATGGTTTTCTGCGCAATACCGTGCTCGAACAGGGCCAATAGCGGCCCGAAAAAATTGTCGATATTCAGCAGAAACATCGGCCGGTCATGCCTGGCAAGTTGTTTCATCGTCAGCAGGTCGAAAAATTCGTCATAAGTTCCGATGCCGCCAGGCAGAGCGACAATATAATCAGATTTGTCGAGCATCGCCTGTTTGCGCGGCCTGAGGTCTTCAACAGCCTGCATTTCATCGAGAGCAGGGTGCTGAATTCCCCTGTCGATCATGTACTGCGGAATTACGCCAATCAGCCGACCGCCGGCATTTTTGTGCGAATCGGCGACAATCTTCATTAACCCGCAGGTAGTGCCGCCATAAAGCACCGAAAAATGATTTTCAGCAAGCAGGCGGGCGAATTCAGCCGCACCGCTTTTTATTTTTTCGGAGACATCAGAGCTTGAGGAACAGAAAATACAGACAACCGGTTTATTGCTGGTTTGCTTCATAATAACCAGATTATATCACTTCCCACCGCAGCTTGTATCGTTAAGCTGTCAGACTTACACGCAGGCGCTCTGCGGGCAGTCGCGTATTGTTGATTTTTCGCGGGCGGCCGCTTATAATTGCCTCTCAAACAGTTTCGCCAATTCTTAAATTTTGTCGTCGACGGGAGAAACAGATGGTAGATCTCGATAAAATCATTTCTTTGTGCAAGCGCCGCGGGTTCATCTTTCAGGGAAGCGACCAGTACGGTGGTCTGCAGGGCACCTGGGACTACGGCCCCCTCGGCGTCGAACTGAAGAACAATGTTAAAAAAGCCTGGTGGCGCCGGGTTGTCTATGAACGCGACGATATGGAAGGCCTCGATTGCGCCATTCTGATGAACCGTCTGGTTCTCAAATATTCAGGTCACGAAGAAACCTTCTCTGACCCGATGGTTGACTGCCGCAAATGCAAAAAGAGATTCAGAGCCGATCAGGTCGATCACAACGAAAAGTGTGCCGAAGGCGACAAGCACGACCTTACCGAACCGCGCCCGTTCAATCTGATGTTCAAAACCACCGTTGGCCCGGTTGCCGAAGAAAATAACATCGCCTACCTGCGCCCCGAAACCGCACAGGGCATTTTCATCAATTTCAAAAACGTTCTCGATTCTACCAACCGCAAACTGCCGTTCGGTATTGCCCAGATCGGCAAGTCATACCGTAATGAAATCACCCCCCGCAATTTCATCTTCAGAGTGCGCGAATTCGAACAGATGGAAATCGAATTTTTCGTAAAACCCGGCACTGACGATGAATGGCACAGCAAATGGGTCGAAGACCGCTTTAACTGGTATGTCGAGCTCGGCATCAAACCCGAGAATCTGCGCAAATACGAACAGAAGCCAGAAGAACTCGCCCACTACGCCAAGGCGACCGTCGACCTGCTCTACCGCTTTTTCCCTGAAAGAGAAGACGAAAACAAGCAGTTCGACGAAGTTGAAGGCATTGCCAACCGCACCGACTTCGACCTTAACTGCCACACCAAGGGCGGTAAGCTCGTACTCGCCGACGGCCGCGAAATACCGAACACCCATGCCGTCAATAAGCTGACCTACTTCGACCACGAAACCAATCAGCACATTCTGCCATACGTCGTCGAGCCTTCAGCCGGCGTCGACCGCGCCACTCTGGCGTTTCTCATGGATTCGTATTTTGAAGAAACCGTTAACGATGGCCAGCGCATCGTTCTCAGACTGCACCCGGAACTGGCCCCGATCAAGGTCGCCGTTCTGCCGCTGAAGAAGAACCACGACGGTATCCGCAACACCGCAATGCAGATCAAGAACACCCTGATGAAAAAGAGCGGCTGGCGCACCGTTTATGATGATACAGCCGGTATCGGCAAGCTCTATCGCCGTCAGGACGAAATCGGCACGCCGTTCTGCGTCACAGTCGACTTCGATACCCTCGAAGACCAGTCGGTTACCGTTCGCGACCGCGACACCATGGCACAGGAACGCGTCAAGATCGACGCCCTGCAGGATTATCTGGCAAAAAAACTTGGAAACTGCCGCTGAAAATAACGGCCGGATCATCAGAGGCGACATGCTGCATGTCGCCTCTTTGCTTACGCCCGAAACCTTCAGGCTGATCTACCTCGACCCGCCTTTTTTAACCGGGCGCGAACAGATCGGAACCGGCGAAGGCATGGCTTATGACGACCGCTGGGAAGGCGAGCTCGACAGCTACCTGCCCTGGCTGCAACAGCGCCTGCAGGCGATTTTTTCGCTGCTATGCGCCGACGGCAGTCTGGTATTGCATCTCGACTACCGTGCAGCCCATTACGCCAGGGTAATGCTCGACGGCATTTTCGGCCGCAGAGGCTTTATCAACGAGATCATCTGGCACTACACCGGCGGTGGCCGTTCAAAAAGCCGATTTTCGTGCAAACACGATACCCTTCTCTGGTATAGTCGCAGCAAAACACCGGTTTTTAACCTTGACGCCGTCAGAGTCCCATACAAACCTACTTCCGGCTATGCAAAAGGCGGCATTGTCGCGGCAAGCGGCCGCAAATATCTGCCAGATCCGCGAGGAACACCAGTTGACGATGTCTGGGATATTCCGATCATCAACCCGATGTCGCATGAAAGGGTTGGCTACCCGACGCAGAAACCGCTCGCACTGCTGCAACGGCTTATCAGCGCCCTCAGCAACCCCGGTGACCTGATCGGCGATTTCTGCTGTGGCAGTGGCACAACTGCGGTCGCCGCCCAAAAGCTCGGGCGCCGCTGGCTGGTCTGCGACGTTTCCGAAGCGGCAGTCAGTTGCGTCAGTCAGCGCCTGCAGAAAGAATGCGGCATAGATATCAGCCCCGAATAACAAAGCCGGATTTCGTCATTCCGGGCGTAGAAACTGAATCAGGAAGCTTAATACGTTTTCCCTGATTAAAGTGTCGGGTGCTTGCAGTTTAACAGACGGCCGGTATATCATTATGGAGCTTGTTTGAGAGAAAACTGTAAGCACATGGAGGAACACATGTCTGACGCCAGAAAAATGATTTTGAATATGCTCGCAGAAGGCAAAATCACGGTTGAAGAATCCGAAAAGCTGCTTGCAGCAATTAACGAAAAAGAAGCGCCCCGCGAAGAAACCAAAGGCGAAACCCGCCAGCAGAATCGCGAGAACGACCAGTATGCAAGAAGTGAAGAAAATTCTGAACGGGGCCGCGAACGCGACGACGACCCGTTCAATCCCTTCCTGAACGCCACCAAACTTGGCTTTGACCTGCGCAATCTTGCTCAGACAGTGCAACAGACAGTGCAGCAGGCCATAAAAAAAGCTGAACCGCGCCGGCGTGAATTCAAAGATAAAATGAAAGAATTCGGCAACTGGATGCAGGAAGTCGTCGGCAGCATGGCCAACGAACTGGGCAATGTCAAAGGCGAGCCATCAGACGGGGTTCCGGTTGATTTTGTCGTTACACCGCCTGAAGGCACTCAGGGCTGCGACACTTTCATAATTGAAAACGTGTTTGGCGAAATCCGCATTCACGAAGGCAGTGAATTTAAAATGCACATCAACGGCCAGGTCAGCAAGGCAACCCTGGGCGAATATCAGCCGGCCCAGTGGTTCTCGCGCTATGGCATCGAAGTCGACGGTTACAAACTCATCATCGGTTTCGACCGTGCCCAGCCGGTAAAAGCCGCCATCGACATGGAAATCACCCTTCCGGCCGACATGCACATAACCTGTAAAACCGTTTCCGGAGCTGTCAGAATCCGCGGGAACTTCAAAATTGGTGATCTCAACACTGTCAGCGGGAATATTCGTGTTCAGGGCGCCAATCTCAAACAATCGCGCATCGAAACTGTAAGCGGTGCGGTTCAGATTGAGGGTGGCGAAATCGCAATGGAAATCAAATCGACTTCCGGCGATTTCCTGGTTCGCGACTCGCGCATCGAAGAACTCAGAATCAACTCGGTTTCTGGCGATATCATGCTTACCGAAGGCAGCATTTCTGAAAGCACTAATGTTAAGCTCGTCACCACCTCTGGCGACATCATCGTCGAAAAGATGAGTGGTCCCTGGAAAGTCGTTGAAGCCACTACCCGCAGTGGCGACGTCGTATTAGACTGGAAAGGCGACGCCACACCAATGAACAACCAGGGCACAACTCTCAAATCAGGCAGCAGCGGTGCCGAGTTCAAAGCTGAATCAGTAAGCGGCGACATTCAGTTCACCTGAGACAATTTTCTTTTAAATAACGGCATTTAAACGGAGCATAAACCATGGAACCCCTGCAGATGATCGGTCTGATTCTTATCATCACCGCCCTGTTCGCCATTGGCGGCAAGTTTGTAATTTTCTTCAAAAATCGCGAAATCGCCCTGATTAAAGAAAAATACGAGCAACTGATCGCTTCGAATAAACATGAGTATGAATCGGTCAGAGCCACCCTTTCAGAAGACAGCTTCAAGCAGACCAAGAGGCTCGAAGAGCATTATCTGCGCAAACTCGACGATAAAGACAAAGAAATTCAGGATCTGGTAAACGATCTCGAAGCCCTGCAGAGCTGGAAAAAGGAACTCGAAATCAAATTCGCCAAATACGAAGGCGCGTCGCAGGGCAGCCCGCAGCACCTGATCATGAAGCTTCTCGACCACAATCAGAAGCTGAATCAGGCCCTGAATGCCAAATGGAAAGACATCGAAACGAATCTCAACAACGAACTGACCGCCACCCTCGGCAAAATCAAATCAATGTTTGCCGAAGCTGAAAAGCTGCACCACGACGGCATTGAAATCATTTCTGAATATGAATCTCGACTGCCCGACGATGTTAAGCGCAAAGTTCACGAAGACATGCTCAAGCTCCCCCAGTCGACCGGTCTTTAAGCAATAGTTATTTGTGGCAGACCGATTGTGTGATAGACTCGCAGCATGAGCCTGCTCGATATCACAACCGGCGTCATTCTGCTTTCGGCCCTGGCCGGTATTTTTACCGGTCTCGACAAGCTGGCCGGCACCCTGCTTTTTCTGGCTCTGCTGGTTGGCAGTCAATATTTCAACACTCTCTGCCGGCAGCTGACTGGTGATAATTGCTGGCTGCAGAATCTCCTTATGCGACGAGGTTTCAGCCGCATTCAGACCGGCAAAATCTTGCGCATCACCGGCGCACTGGCGGTTGCAGGTCTTTGCTGTCTGCTGCTTTACCAGATTTACTGGCTTTCGCTCGGTTTCAATCTGACGGTTTACGATTCTTTCAATTTTCGCTTTTTCTACCTGGCAGTTCATCTGCTCCTGGTCTTTTATGCAGTTTTTGCGGTCAGAACTCTGCAGATACATGAAAACCCGGATACAGCCGCCCGCTGGTATCGAGGGCTTGGTTATTTAAGCGGCTATCAGTCGCTCATCTTCGCAGTTTTTCTGCTGACTTCATATCTGCCGGAAGCTGAAAGCGATGTTTTGAATACTTACATTGACTATGGCTTCTTCTCGGTATTTATCAGTATGGCACTGCTGAGCGCCGAAATTTTGACCGCCGCCAGTCGCAGTCTGCGCCAGGCTTTTGCCGGTGACAATCAGACCGAACTGCCGGTTCCGTTTTTCATCAACTTCTTTGCCGCAGAAGACACGGTTAAAAAGAGCCTCATACGCAGCATTGAAACTATTTCGGGAATTGACGTATCACGGTCTGAGATCGTCGCTTTCGGTCTGCGCATCTTCGAACCGGTTCTCATAACTGCCTTTCTTGCCGTCTGGCTCACTTCGGCAATTGTCATCGTTCCGGCCGATCAGCAGGCGATTTTCAGGCATTTCGGCAAAATAGCCGGCAGCAATGCCGCCGGGCCCGGCCTGCATTTCAAGTTGCCATGGCCATTCGCGACCGTTGAGCTGCACCGACCGCACCAGATTCGCACTCTCAATATCGGTTTCGAACCCGACCCGAAACAGAAAAACATCATCTGGGCAAAGTCACATGCAACGAACTATTTTCACCTGATCGTCGGCAACGGTGTCGAAATCATCGCGATCGACTGTCAGATTCTCTTTCGGGTTGACGATCTTTTCAGATACGTCACCAGCATGCAGAACCCAGAAGAATTCATCAGCGCCACCGCCTACCGTCATCTGACCCGTGAAACCGTCTCGGCCGGGTTCGACGAAATCATCACGCGCGACCGCAGAATTCTTGCCGACCAGCTGCGCACAAACATTCAGGCCGAACTCGACACAGTCGGTCTTGGAGCCGCCATCGTCGAAGTGGTGTTTCTCGCCATGCACCCGCCAATCGAAGTTGCCGAAGCATACGAAGATGTCATCAGTGCCCAGACAGACAAATTGACCTACGTATTAAAGGCAAATACCGAAAACACTCACAAAATGTTCATGAGCAAAGCAAATGCCCACAGCAAAGAATTCGAAGCCCGCAGCTACGCGGCCAACACTGTTGCCAAAGCGGTTGGCGACGCTTCTTCGTTTTCAAGCCGCTCCGTCGCCTTTGAAGCCGAACCCGATCTCGAAAAGTTCAGGCTGCGTCTCGACCGCCTGCAGCAGCTTCTGGGCGGCAAACCATTTTACGTTATCGACAAAACTCTCATGCGCAGCAACGACAAGCTGTATCTGAATCTGCAAACATGGTAAAGAAGGTGATTATATGCAATTCTGGCTGAGGCTGCTTCTCGCAATACTGCTTCTGGCCCTCGTTTCTTACAAGGCTTTCATTCTGCCACTTCCTGAAGGCTTCAAAGCCGTGGTTGCCCATCTCGGCAAACCTGACCGCATTATCGAAACCGCGGGCGCACATCTTAAATGGCCATGGCCGGTCGACAACTTCTATCTGTTCGACTGTCGCAACCGCATTTACAACACCCGCTTCACCCAGACCCTGACCCGCGATAAAAAGGCGATAATTCTGCTCACCTACATCGTCTGGCGTATTCAACAGCCCCTCACCTTTCTGCAATCGGTCGGAACCATGGCCAACGCTGAAGACAAAATCGAAGGGCTGGTATCAAGCTCAAAAAATAACGTTCTCGGCAATTACGACCTCGCAAATCTGGTATCTACCGACCCGGCACAGCTCAAACTTGCTGAAATCGAAAATAAAATTCTCGAATCGGTCAGGGAAAAGGCCCGCGAAAGCTTTGGCGTCGAAATCGTCAGTCTCGGCGTCAAGCGTCTTGCTTACCCAGAAAACAATATCAAGGCGATTTTCAGCCAGATGCGTGCTGAAAGGGGTCAGTATGCTGCCAAATACCGCGCCGAAGGCCGCATGGAAGCAGCCATAATTCTCTCAGAAACCGACCTCGAAATTGCCCGTATCAACGCCGAAGCGGTAAAAACCTCGGCCGAAATCAAAGGCAAAGCCGACCGCGAAGCTGCCGAGATTTATGCCGAGGCCCACAAAAAGGGCCGGGAATTTTACAAGTTCAGCCGCTCGCTCGAAGCGCTCGAAAAGATGGTCAATGAAAACGCCGTATTCATTCTGCGCAGCGATCAGGCCCCATTCGATGCCCTGAACGGAAACCCGAGCAATGGCAACTGATAAAACCCGCACAATCAGCCCGCTGATAAAAACCATCGGCGACTTCATGACCATGCTGAAAGTGGTCATGGCGCTGGTTTTTATCGGCTACTGCCTCTCAGGACTGACGCTGATCAAACCCGACGAAATCGGCCTGATTCTCAGAATGGGCAAACTGCATGGCAGCACACCGGTAGACCAGGTTCTCAACCCAGGCTGGGTTCTCGCCCTTCCAAAGCCATTTGACGAAGTGCTGCGAATTCCGGTGAAGCAGATTCAGCAGATAAAAATCAGGGAACTGGCCGCCGTCGAAAAAAAGGAAGAGGCTGACTATCGCACGATTGACCCGCTGAACGAAGGTTACTGCGTCAGCGGCGATGCCAATATTTTTCAGGCCAGCATACTGGTTAAATACCAGATCAGCGACCCAATCAAGGCTGTATTCGGCTTTTCAGCGTCATATAACACCTTCAGCTCGCTCGTGCACGATCTCACGGTCGCAGAAATGACAAGGGTCGCCGCCGGATTCCCGATTGACGGGCTGCTCTCAGAGAGCAAAAAAGAACTGTCAACCCAGGTTAAAGAACGGGTTCAGAACCAGCTCGACAAAATTCAGACCGGTCTATCGGTGGTTTCACTCGAAATCGAAGAAATAGCGCCACCCACCTATCTCAAGAGAGACTTCGAAGAGGTCAACTCGGCCTTTATCAACCGTCACAATTTTATCAACGATGCCCGTAGCCTCAGCGAAGAAAAACTGCCAAAGGCCCGTGGAAACGCCGGCGAAATGGTTAACAAAGCCCGCTCTTATCACCAGACCATTGTTGCCGAGGCAACTGCCAATGCCGGCAGATTCAAGCAAATGCTGACCGCATGGCAGAATAACCCTGACGAGATAAGACTCGAAATGACAGCTAAAGTTCAAAAACTGGTTATCGAAAAAATGCGGCGCATGGTCGTTATTCCTGGTGGCGAAGCTGCCGCTGCCGGTATCAGACTGATGTTCGATACAAGTACCGGTTCTTCGCTTCCGGTTCCGACCAACGTCAACCCCGCTTATGACGAGCTTGCAGAAGAGGAAGAAGAAGATTAAATGACAAACGACCGGCAAGCCACCGTACAAGGCCAGCACTCAGTTGGTCTGAACAGCATTCTCAAGCTTAAACTTGCCAACTCGATCTTTGCGGCAGTCTTTCTGATAACCGGCATCGTGCTTGAAATGCTGCTGCCTGAGCAGAAGCAGACGGCTCAGCTGATCGTGGCCGTTGCCGCGCTGGCCGTTTCCCTGCCGGTCTTCATCAACGGCCTCAAAGGCCTTTTCACCCGTGAACCATGCTTCATGACAGAGCAGCTGGTGAGTCTGGCGATTCTTGCGGCTATGAGCGAAGGTGAATTCGCGGTCGCAACGATTATTCCGATCATTATGGTTTTCGGTCACCTGCTCGAAGAAAAGAGCATCATGGGCATCGAAGAAGCGATCGAGTCGATGCGGCGCCTGCATTCGCGCCAGGCGCGGCTGATGGCTGACGGTCGCGAAACTCTGGTTGAACCGGGCGAACTCAAACCCGATGATCTGATCGTCTGTTACCCTGGCGAAACCATCGCTGCTGATGGCGTAATCAGCGAAGGCGAAACCATGATCAATCAGGCCCCGATAACCGGTGAATCGGTGCCTGTAGAAGCCTTTGCCGGTGTCGGGGTGTTCGCCGGCACCATCAATCTGAGCGGCAAAATCTGCATAAAAGTTACCAAAGCTGCCTCAGACACATTGTTTAACAAGATTCTGCATCTGCTTAAAGAAGCCGAAGCTTCAAAAGCCCCGATTGTCAAAATTATCGAAAAGTATCTCGGGCTTTATTTCCCGTTTGTCATTATGGTTGCAGCTCTAACGCTCTTTTTGACTGGTGATATCAGCCGGGCGGTGGCCATTCTGGTGATCAGCTGCCCCTGTGCTCTGATACTTGCCAGCCCGAGCGCGATGATTGCAGCGCTGGTAAGTGCCGCCCGGCACGGCATCATGATCAAGAACACCGCTTTTCTTGAGCTTCTGGCCGAAGTTGACAGCGTGATTTTCGACAAGACCGGCACCGTAACTCTCGGCAAACTTGAAGTCGAAAAAGTAGTGGCCTTGCCCGGCAGCGATAACCAGGAAATGCTGAAATACGCGGCCATGTGCGCCAGTGGCTCGATTCACCCGGTTTCTGCCGCCCTGATCGCTTATGCCCATGCGAACGGCATCAAGTTTCCGATACCGACAGTTCAGAAAGAACTGCATGGCCGCGGCGTACTCGCCGAAATCGACGGCAAAAAGTTCTATCTCGGCAAACCCGCCTGGATAGCAGAAGAAGCCGGTATAGCCGCGCCGCCAGATCTGGTCGGCGAAAATGGCATATCAGTCTGGGTGGCCTCTGAAAAAGCTTTTTTTGGTGAAGTGATTTTTTCTGACCGGCCACGACCCGAAATGCGGCAGGCAATCGACCAGCTGCGCAGTCTTGGCGTCAAAAACGTCATTCTGCTGACCGGCGACCGAAGTCAGATCGGCAATGCCATCGGCAAAGCTCTCGGTGTCGACGAAACTATCTGCGAGTGCCTGCCGCAGGATAAACTCAACTACGTCAACAGCCGCAAGGCGGCCGGTGAGAGGGTAATGTTCGTCGGCGACGGTATCAACGATGCTTTGGCGCTCAAGGCCAGCGACGTTGGCATTGCGATGGCCCGTGGTGGCGCAGATATTGCGATTCAAAATTCTGACATTACCCTCAATACCGACAATCTGCTGAACCTGGCGCGCATGTTCACCCTCTCTGAGAAAACACGCGGCATTATCAACCAGAACATTCTCATTGGCACCGGCTTCAGTCTGATGATGATGGTTCTCGCTTCGATCGGGCTGATCAGCCCGGTTATCGGAGCGATTGCCCATAACCTCGGGCCGGTATTTGTCGTTCTCAACAGCGCCAGAATGCTAAAAGAAAATTAAGGCTGTCTGAGATCGAACCTGATTATGCCGTCGAAAAGGTCTATCTGATTAACTTTCACAATGACCTTCTGCCCGGGCGTCACATCGAAATTCGGGCGGCGGCAATGCCTGAAAGAGCAGAGAAAATCGACATAAAATGTGACTTCGGTCATGCTGGTGTCGACCACAACGCCGTCATAAAGCAACTCGGCCGATTTCTGCTGCTGTTTGAGATATTTGAGCAGAAAATAGCGCTCGCGGTCGCGCATGATCTCATCGGCGCGAATGACGGCCGTATCGGCAATCATCATAACCTGGTCGAGTTCACTCTGGCTGTAGACCGGTGGCCGGCCGTTGATGGCGGCCTTGATCTGGCGGTGCAACAGCAGGTCAGAATAGCGCCGCAGCGGCGAAGTAATCTGAGTGTAAGAAGTCAGCCCCAGTGAACTGTGTCGACCAGGCACACTGTTAACAACGGTTTTGCGCAGGGTTCTCAAAACAGAAAAGAAAGCGACCGGGTTAAATTCTTCGACTGGCGGCATGTCAACCGGTTCACCCTCTTGAACGCGGTAGAGACACGGAACCGTGTGTTTACGGCACCACTCGGCAGCGGCATGGTTGGCCCAGATCATAAACTCGGCAATCATGCCCTGAGTCAGGTCATCACGATTACGCCTTTCGATGACGATTTCGCCATCGACAACCTTAACGCTCAGCTCAGGCTGACGAGGAAACATCATCGCGCCATTGGCTTCGCGCTGCTTTTTAAGCATTTCGGCAAACTTCACTGCCTCTGTAAGCCAGGGATCAGAAGCAAGAAGCTGGTCTGCAGCATCATAGTCGATGGCCCTTTCGATTCTGATCAACGACTCGCTGATCTGCAGGTGGTCGAGATTGCCGGCCGCCGAAAAATCAAGTTTAAAGGTGAGCGCCAGCCTTTCGTTACCTTCAGAAAGGCTGAGAAAGTTTTCAGAAATCCCGGTCGGCAGCATGTGAATACGCTTGTCGGGCATATATACAGAGCTGCCGCGCCGCGCCGCCTCTTTGTCGAGGGGCGAGCCTGGCAGAATGAGTTCAGCCGGGTCGGCGACATGCACCCAGAGACTGCAGCCACCATCTGCGTGCCTGACAAATGAGAAGGCATCATCACGGTCTTTTGAGCCCGGCGTATCGATTGCCCAGGTTTTCAGACCGGTCAGATCAGAACGCTTGAGCGATCTTATATCAACCTGGCAAAGATTAGCGGCCTCAGCAATCAGATCGGCCGAAAATTCAACCGGCAGACGGTATCTGATTATCGCCAGGTTTTCGTCAGCATCCAGAATTCCGGCCGCCACCAGTGCCTGAAAAAGGCGGCGCGGGTCGCTGAGACCTGCTTTATCCAGTGCAGCAGCCAGTCGCTTCGAGATTTTCGCCTCTTCGCCACAGGCAACCAGATTTTTAAGATCATTGATATGCTCGACCGGAAAATCGCCAGCCGAGGTTCTGTCACCGAGTTTTTTAAGGTGCTCGACCAGTACCGCCTCTTCGCGCTCGACCTGCTCTTTTCGATTCTGCTGTTCCAGGGCTGTTTTAAGCTCATCCGGCGACAACGGGTGCCAGGTGTCGACCTTGCTTTTAAAATAAATACGGTCTTCGCTCAGGCGTCGCAGCAGGGCCGCGGCCGCATCGTCGTCATCAGGAGCGAATAGAAAGCCCGCGAGTTCTTTGAGACTGTAGGGGCGAATTTCTTCGACCAGCAGGCTGTGCAGTTCGGCAAGATCGATGCCGGCTTCAGTCTCGTTGCGCCGCTGATCGGCTTTAATAAGGTTCTGTCGGCAGGCCTCGCGGTCTGCAACCCCGGTAACGGCGCGCGAGGTTACATGCAGAACTTTTTTATCGGGAATACTTGTTTCTTTGCCGTTCAACAGCAGAAGTCTGACGCTGCCACCGGCTGCGCTCAATATTACCCCGGTTTCCGGCCGGCTCCCTTTTGCTGAAAATTCGACGATACAACCGGTCGCTAAATTCATTGTCTTCTCCAGATTTGCTGATCAGCTGTATTTTACCACTTTGTCAGGGTTTTGCCCCGAATTTTTGCTCTTCGCACTGTAAATTTCAGTAAACCAGCTGCTTATTTCTTCGGCAAGACGGTTAAAAACAGGGTCTTCAACCTCAACCACCCGCCTGGCAGCCGTATCAAAATCAGGCCACTCTTCAGTTTCTGCAGCCACACCAACGATTTCGCGCGGACGGCCGATCAGCTGAAGAAGCAGGTCTGGGGTGTCGCCCCAGGGAGCAGCTTCCTCAGCCGCCAGCATTTGTGGCTCAAAATCAGCGGCAGCTGATATCTGGCGGCGCAAAGACGAAAAGACCTGCATGGCCGCCAGCAGATTTTGCTGTGATTGCGGCTGACGACGATCGATACTTTCGCGCCAGACATCGAGACATTGCAGTTCGGCCTCGGCTTCAGGCCCTATTTCAGCCGGGGAAATACTGATTATACGCCATGCCAGATGACTTCTCTCGCCGCCAGACCATTCGCTGACATCGCGCCAGTCGCCATTTTTCAGGTCGCGAAATCTGATGCGCAGGTTCTGGTTAAAACTGGCCATTCTCTTTTTATCAGCTTCGAGACGCCGGTCAGGCTCTGTTCCTTCATAATCGGCCAGCAGCCGGCTGGCCCACGGAACCTCAGGAAATACATGCACAAACAGAAAAGCGAGCTGAGCCGTATTTGCATCAGGGTAATCCGCAAGAAAATTGCGCACCGTTGCAAAGATTTCGTCGGCAAAAGCAAGTCGAAGTGGTGTAAAACCGGTGCGGCCGACCTCAGGCAGATCGCCGGCCAGCCCGAAGGCGGTCGCGCGCGCGTGATATGGCCGGGTCAAGCGCTTGAGTTTCTGGTGAACGAACGCCAGAACCGAGCGTGAATGCAGCGCTCGACCGACATTAAAATCTTCGAGAAGAACCAGCAGCATTTCACTGGCCAGCTCTCTGATCTTCTCTTCGCGCGAAAGGCTCAGCTCGCGCCAGCTGGCAGCAATGTTGTTCAGGTAGCCGCGACAGCTGACGATCAGGCCAAAAGCAGTCTCGGGGCCAGGTTGCGCCATAAATTTCTGAAGTGCCTCTTCAACACTCGTATTTTGCATATTTTGCCTCTCATACTGCCGTTGCCGCAGGTTTGAATCGACCATCGCCGGCGGATAAAATCACTAATTTTAATGTGACGGGAAACCACCCGTCTTCGAGCATAGCAGAAGAGTTTGCAGTGTTCCAGAAGGTTTTTTGCAGAATTTTAAAATATTTTTTCCCTTTTTTGTTTTTCAGTTGATTTACCTGTGAAAACAAAAACGGAGGCGAATTTATGATGTGCTGTAATGAATGCCCGTTCAACCCGTTAACAGGTTACACCGAAGAACGCTGCCGCCGCCCGGTTTGCCGGCAGTCTGCAACACGGTGCAAAAGTGGTTTCTGCGCCAGCGAACTGGGGGGCCGATGTCTGCTCGATTTCTATGTGATCAGAAAGCTTTATCACGGCGACGAACTGGCCGAAAAGCTGGTTTTTGCCTCGCTTAAATCGGCAATTCTCGGGCGTGACCGGGCCCTCGTGCTCGCAATATTTCAATCCGCCAGGGAAAATCTGCAGCCGCTGCTCTGGCGCTGGCTCGAAGTCTACGAGCCCCGCAGTCTCTGGCTTCTCAACCCGATATTTTCATCAGCCGGCCTGAGGCCCCTCGATACTTTCAATGATCTTGAACCGAAGCGTGAAAAATATCTGAAAGCGATCATGCACAACCCCTGCAGTATCAGACAGGTCAGAGCGACCTGCGGTCTCTGAAAGGAGCTTTTCAATGAGCGCAAACTGTTGCCATAAATGTCGATTGAATATAGCCTCGACGTCTTTTGACAGCCGGTTGTTCAGTGCTGTTCCACTGCCAGCCAGAGAAATTTTTATCTGCAATCAGAATGACGCGACTCCGGCTTTGCCAGGGGCTTCACGTTCTGAGCGTCGACTGCTTTGCAGCCGCGATCTCTGGGTATTGAGCTTTATCGGCCAGAACGAAACTTTTGCCGTCGAGCAGGCCCCTGCGACCCTTGACCGACTGGTTGCAGGCGGGCACTCAGAATTACTCTGCCATCTCTTTGAAAACGCCGGTTACGAAGTCAGACGCGATCTCTGGTTGCGCATGACCAGTCTTTACCCCGAGCGACTTTATCTGTTCGATTCTCTTTTCGAACGCGGTTCGCTTGCACCGCTTGAAAAAGACCGGGCCCCCGAAAAGATGTTTTATTACCAGCAACAGATGCTGTTTGGCATCGAAGGTTTAAACCATGAACTCGAAGATTTATAATCAAAAAATGACTGCCGGCAAAAAATATTCGATACAAATGCTTATCTCGGGCGGGCAAACGGGCGTAGACCGCACCGCACTCGATTTCGCTATGGCCATGAAGATTCCGTGTTCGGGCTGGTGCCCGGCAGGCCGGCGGGCAGAAGACGGCCCCATTGCCGATTGTTACCCGCTGCTCGAAGCCTCTTCTGAACTTTACCAGCAGCGCACCCGCCTCAACGTCAGAGATTCTGACGCCACGCTGATCATTGCAGACAGTTCGCCGTCAAATGGCACCCGTCTGACAGTCGAATATTGCCAGAAAATGCGCAAACCGTTTCATATTCTTAATTCTGAAGCATTTTTTGACCGGCCCCCAAAACTAAAGGCCCTGAGCTCCCCAGCAATAGAGGTGCCTGAGAATGAGTCACACCGGCAGGAAAATACCGATGACCTTAGCGATGCCGAGTGGTTTGAAGTGGCTGAAACCCTGAACTGGCTGCATAAAACCAAGCCGGGCATTCTCAATATTGCCGGGCCAAGAAAAAGCGAAAGTCCACAGACAGAACTGCTGGCCCGATCACTTCTGAGAATGCTTTTCGTCCCCTCAAAAATTCCTGCACCGGTCTGGCCACCCAGAAGACCGATCACCAGAACCTTAAATTTCGGCTAGCCCACAGTCACATATGAGTTCAGGAACAGATTATCTGATGATTTTCAGAGAAAAACCGCTCTTTCCGGCAGATTCGCCGAGCTTATTCTGAAATGGGTAATCATCGACACTTTGCTCATTCAAGAAAAAGGAATCGGTGGCGGCAGTCGTGTCAGTCTGGCTCCAGTCCCAGGTTCTGGCTTCGCCGGTATAAATCTGAAAGCTTGAGTTAGAAGCCAGATTGACCGAAGCCTGCCAGAACTGTTTGCCAGCGCCTGTTCCCCAGAGATGCTTTCTTGTCGTGGAATCGTAAATATCGCTGCTTCTAAGAAACCCTTCGGTTTTAAGAGTTTCGAGAACCTTGGCAATTGAAGCCGGAGCATCGGCATGGTCAGGGTCGAAATTTTCTTCCCAGGGCTGCCATGTATGAGAAGCTATTTTCATAAGGTCGAAAGCTTCACGTATCTGACTGATGTCTGTGTTTAAGCCAGCTTCAGCCAGACGACGATTAAGAATCTCTTCTGAAGGACCAATCTGTTGGGCAATAATAGCACCAATCGACAGGAGGATCAGAAGCAAAAGAATAACAGTTCCGGCCCGGTTATTTTTTTTCATGACCAGCAATAGTCCTATTGCGTAATATCTTTAACAACTGCTAGAATTATAACGATTTGCAAAACATGAGGGAAGCCGTATAAAAAAAATATAATGCTCCCCGATGATGAGACAAAAAATGAAAAAGAATAAGGTAGAATGAATCTACTATGAATAAACGGTTGGCAGTGATTTTTTGCTCGATTCATCTGTTATTTATAACAGATGAGCTTTTTGCCAGCTCTCAAGCACCACCGAAGACTTCAAGCCTTGAATTAGGGCATCTCAGGCAGACGAGAACAGCTTCCGACAGTTTGTCATTAAAAGCCGAACTCGCAAGAAGCAAAGCTGCCGCAAGGATATTTGGCGGTAAAAGAGTAGTAAGCTTCACCCCGCGCCCAGATTTCCTCGCCGCAAGAGATTTAGAACTGCAACGCATTCTCACGTTGCGACCCGCAACCGACAGTCTGCGACTGGCGCTTGAACTGAAAAAGCAGTTTTCCCGCTCCAGACCCGAACTCGACGAGTTTATCGCCCTGTGCTACTGGGAAACCGGAAACATCGAAAAGGCCATAAAACTCAGCAATGATTTTTTGAGCCAACGTGAAAGCGCCGTTCTTCGGCAAAAACTTTTCAATGCAGAACTTA
>JAKQKW010000369.1 GCA_029560455.1 Candidatus Rifleibacteriota bacterium | reverse complement strand
CATACCACCTGGCACGGTCAGGTCGAAAAGCATGGCAGCAACCCGTTCCTTATCGATAATTCTGTCCTGCAGCATTGTCAATACCTCTTCGCCATTGGCTGCAGTCACCACAGTGTAGCCAAATGATTCGAGATTTTTTATCAGAACTTCTCTGATAACAATTTCGTCATCCATTACGATAACAATGCCGTGCCCCCGATGCTGCGTAACATCTTCAGTCTCTCCTTGCAGCAAAGCCTTTTCAGAAGCAGGAATGATCACACAAAATGTTGTGCCTGCCCCCACTTCAGTATTGACATCTATGCACCCCCCATGGTTTCTGATAATCGAGTAACTGGTTGCCAGACCAAGACCGTGCCCCCCCGGCCGGGTCGAAAAAAACGGGTCATAAATCTGCTTGAGAATACTCTCATTAATACCGGGCCCGCTGTCTTTGAAAGAAATCTGAACATACCGACCTGCTACCAGATCAGGGTGCTCGTTTTCAACAAAGCTGCGATTGCGCAATGCGACCCTGAGGCTGCCTCCAGATTCTTTCATTGCCTGCACGGCGTTGATTACAATATTCTCGACAACCTGGCCAAGCTGATTGCGATCATAATTACCAGCTGACAGACCCTCTTCGATTTCGAAGGCACATGAAACATTCGAGCCGCTAAGGGCAAACCTGACAGTATCTTCAACAAAGGGCATCAAGTTCTGAGCCCTGCAGTCAGGAGTCCCGCCCCTGGCAAAAGTCAACAACTGCTGAGTAAGACTTCTTGCGCGCCCCATGGTGGTAATGCAGGCTCCAAGGCATTTTCGTGTTTCAGGCGACTGATCGGTACAAAGTGCCAGTTCAAGAAAACCGTAAATGCCGCCAAGCAGATTGTTGAAATCATGTGCAATGCCCCCGGCGAGTATGCCGAGCGATTCCAGCTTGTCTGCGCGCTGCGCACTTTCAATGAACTTTTTTTTCTCCGAAATATCACGCACTACGGCAATAATGCGCTCGTCGCCGCCTATTCGCGAATGACTCAAAGCAACTTCTGTCGGAAAAAGCTCGCCGGAGAAACGCCGGCACATCCATTCAAATTGCTTCTTTTCGCCCCTCAGCAGAGCTTCAACATTATGTCTGGCCTCACAAACCCCGTAAGGTTTGAACCCTGCCGACAATTCTTCCAGGTTGCAGGCCAGCATTGTTTCTTTATCAGGGTAACCATACATTTTAACCGCGGTTTCATTAACGTCAAGAAGCCGAAATGACAGGTCATGAATAAAAATCGCTTCTGAAGTGGCGTTGAATATTTCGCGATGCCGCTGTTCGCTTTCGTGCAGCCTCTGAACCTGGTGAATATGCTCTGAAACATCGACGTGAATTCCGACAGTAACATCTGACAGGCTACCATTTCTGTCTGCAATAATCTTGCCCCGTGCCCAGATTGCTACGTAGCTGCCATCTTTTCTGCGCAATCTGAAGCGGTTGTCGTAAAAATCAGGGTCTTTCGCAGCCACGTGGTCAAAAAATTTCTTCGCTGCTGCTTCTTTATCTTCAGGGTGCAGCAGGTTAACCCAGCCCGAAAAGACATCGAGTCGGCCATTGATGTGAAGGTCTGCAGAAGAATAGCCAAGCATCGCGAAATACTCTTCGCTGCACCAGAGAAGACTGGTCTGGCTGTTGTATTCCCAGACGCCGGCAGTCAGGATCTGAACGATAGACCGGTATCGACCTTCAGATTTCTGAAGGTCATCCTGAATTCTTCGACTTAAGGTAACATCTTCGCAGACGCCTTCCATGGCTACCAGCTGTCCATTTTCACTTACCGGGCCATAGATAATTCTGATAATTCTGTCTTCACCAGAGGGATGTTTATACAGCAGTTCTACGCACTGAAACTTGCCGGTGCTGGTAATCAATTCGTCAGAAGTGTTGCCGGCAGCCATCGATTCCTGCGAAAATTTGAGTTCGCGCCAGTTTCGACCGATAAATTCCTCGGCTTCAAAACCGAACACGGTTTTAAAACCGGGGCTCGCGTAGGTGAAAACACCTTCAGGGGTATGCGAAAAAACACAGTGTGTCTGCGAAAGTCCTTCAACCAGACGGCGGAACTTATCTTCACTCCGCTGCAGGTTCTCAATAGTGGAATTGGTTGAAAGATTCATTTTTTATATGATTTCATGATTCCTGCTGCATCTCATCGCTCTGATGCAGTCGATCACGAATGCAGGCCAGATCAAAATGTATCAGTCTGAAAGCTTCGACAATTTCAGGGTCAAAATGCGAACCGGAGCTTTCAAAAATGATATTGCAGGCAGTTTCGTGCGAAAATGGCGGTTTATAAGGCCGTCGCGACCTGATCGCATCATAAACATCTGAAAGCGCCATGATTCTCGCACAAAGCGGAATTTCATCGCCAACCAGGCCGTCAGGGTAGCCACCACCGTTCCACTTTTCGTGGTGTGACCGGGTAAGGGCGATACTCAGATTCAAAAAATTGTTATCAGGGTAGCGACCCCTGATGCTTTCAAGGGTTTTGACGCCGATCATAACGTGCGTTTTCATGATTTCGAATTCTTCAACAGTCAGCTTTCCGGGTTTGAGAAGAATCTGATCCTGAATGCCGACCTTGCCAATATCGTGCAGAGGTGCGGCAAAATAAAGATTGTTGATAAATCGGTCGTCGATCTGTGCTGCATACCGGGAGGTTTTTCGCAGTTGCTCGGCTATGGCACGACAGAAGTCCTGAGTTCTTTCAATGTGCCCACCGGTTGCGTGATCACGAGATTCTGCCAGATTTGCCAGTGCAGTAATCGTTGCCAGCTGCGCATCTGAAATATCCTGAATCTTTTCCTGAACCAGATCTTCAAGGTGCAGATTGTGGTGCATGAGCTGACGCTGCATCGTTTGAAGCCGCAGATGGGTTCTCACTCTGGCAAGCACCTCTTCCACCCTGAAGGGTTTGGTCACGTAATCAACACCACCGCTGGAAAAGGCACGAACTTTCTCTTCTGCCTCACTCAGCCCGCTGATAAAAATAACCGGTATCGTTTCAAGACATTTTTCAGACTTTAATTGTCCACACAATTCGAAACCGTCCATTTCCGGCATGTTGATGTCGAGAATGAAGAGATCCGGGGCGTTGCTCACCGCTTCTGCAAGAGCCTGCCTGCTGCTCGAAAAGGGCATCACCCGATAACCGGCATCCTCAAGCATGAATTGAAGCAGGCTTAAACTCTCAGGGGTATCGTCAACAACCATTATTACAGCACTTTTTCTCTCCGGCATAACCAACCGCCTCCATTATACAACTTTTCTCAACATTCAAACGCCAGCAAAACAAGGTTACAGTGATCCCCCCCTACCTGCCGGCCGGAAAAATATCCTCTTCGTGCGCCATAATCTCGTGTGTAAACCTGGACAGGTTCCGGGCATAAAAGTTATAGCCAAGGTTTGCCGGTATAGCGACCGCTGGCAGACAACGAGAACCAGAAAGCCTTTTAAAAATCGAACGCAACGAATATGCATGCTGCCACGCATAGATAAGACCTCGCTGCAGATACTCAGGCGACATGTTTTTCGGCCTGAAAACCACATGCTCGGCATCATAAAGCGACCAGTTGCGCTCGATTATTCGCCCCTGGCTTTCAAGCTCAGCAAATACCTGGGTACCGGGGAAAGGTGTCAGTACAGAGAACTGCGGCAGATCGATCTCGCAGTCGTAAACAAAGTCGACAGTGCGCTTAAAAACGTCACGATCATCGGTGTCAAGACCAAAAACAAAACATGCCTGTACCCCAATGCCGTGGGCATGCAGCTTTTTGACAGCCTCTTTATATTGTCCGACCTTGTTGAAAGGCTTGCGAACCTCATGCAGCGAATCCTGCGAAACTGACTCGAAGCCGATCAGCAGACCACGACAACCGCTCTCAGCCATAGTTGCAAGGAACTTCGCGTCATGCGCCACATCGATGGTGGCACAGCCAACCCACCATTTTTTCAGCGGTTTCAAGGCCCTGAAAAATTGGAGCGAAAATTCGCGGTCACAGGTCATGCTCGGGTCGAGAAAGCAAAGCTCAGGACCGGTAAGAGTTTCGATTTCGGCCATGATCTCAGCAACCGGCCGGGTAAAATAACGGTTGTTCCAGGCAGTCGCAACCGCACAGAAAGAACAGCGATGCGCGCAACCACGGGTTGCTTCGATTGAATTAACCGTGACGTACTTTTTGCGGTCGAAAATCGACCGATCCGGAACCGGACGCCGGCATGAACCCCAGTCAAAATCAGAGCGCATGTGGTAGAAAGGCTGTAGTCGGCCAGCCTTGAAATCGCGCAAAGCCTGTGGCCATGTATCTTCGGCCAGGCCGGTAATCACACAGTCGGCATGTTGCTTTGCCTCGTGCGGCATGAGCGTGGCGTGAATGCCGCCAATGACGACCGGCACCCGATTCTGCCTGAAAAAATCGGCAATCGCATAGCCACGCCGCGCTGTTCCGGTCATTGAACTGATACCGACCAGATCAACATCAAGATATGAGCGTGGATCCCAGGATTCGGCACCCTCATCGATGACCCTTACTTCAGCCTGCAGTTCAGACGGAATCAGCGCAACCAGAGTTGCCAGAGTCAGCGGCGCATAGCGCAGCGAGCGCTTGTACGAGCCGGAAACCGCCCGATGAATCGGGCCATGTGGCAGAACCAGCAAAATCTTCATTCAACAGGTCTCCAGCAGAACGAAGTACATCCGAACACTGCCTCTCGATCAGGTCTGCCTCACAAAAGGAGATAACTACATTTTTCTCAAGTATAATCCTGCCACAATGGAAATTCAAGGTTGAACTGATGACTAGATATGTTGTAGTTTGTACGGGTGCATGCTCGCAAATCTTTTTGAGGAGTATTATTTGTGAAATTCCGCACCCTGATCGCTCTGACTGTCTGTTCCTGCACTTCAGGCCTCTGGGCCGAACCCTCTGCCCTGGTAAACGATCCGCGCGATCTGCGCCTGATCAACCTCAAAGAAGTTTCCAGCTTCCTTGAAGAAGACCTCGATCTCGGAAAAGGCATAACCGAAGTGATCGGCAAACAGGTTATTGACCGCAAATTCCGCAAAGCCGGTATTCCTGACCCGGTTAAATCAGAACTCAGCTACGCCATCGTCGCCCGCGAAATGCCCGCCGAACAGCTGAATGTCTGCTTTATTCTCAAAGGCAACGTCGAACCTGAAAAGTTTCTCGAATTCGCTGGCAAGCGCTATGACCGCTATTTCGAAACCCTCAAAGGTCAGAAACTTGTAAAAGACGCTCCGGCCCCGGCAGACAAGACCATCGCCGGCAAAAATGCCCGCGTTTTTCCGTTCGCGTTCAGAAACGCCGAAGCGGTTGTCACCTGGTTCCCGGGCCACACAATCATCTCTACAGTGCCGGCCGGTGATTATTCACTGATCAGCGAAACTGTCAACGTTCTCGAAGGCAAAACCCCGACCTCGAAGGCCCAGCCCGACAAAATCGGCTTCATTTCAACCTTCGTGCCGATCGACCAGGAAAGAAGCGAAATCCGCAACTTCGAAAACCGCTACGACGGCTTTGCCGCCAAAACCCGCAAAAAATTCAAAAAGATTTTCAACCGTGACGCCTATCAGGACAGTGAAGCAATGGCAAAGGCCGAGCAGCAGCTCAAAAACGCACTCGCCGACATCGCCCGCTTCTCTTACGATATCAACGCCCGCAAAGATGGCGAAGGCTACGCCTATGAAGTCAGCATGATCTTCCGCTGCGCCAACCCCGAAAAGGCCACCGAACTTAAAGAAATGCTGCTCACCTGGCTTGCCTATACTTCTTCGAAGTCGCTTTCAGAAGAAGATCTGGTTTCGATGCGCGCCAACCGCGTCGCCGCCACCGGCTCGACCTGCGTTTTCAACATCAGACTCGGCTCAAGCCAGGAAGAGCAGTATCAGTTCTCTTCTCTGATCATGAGCCTGATGATGCAGGACCGCCGCTTCAATTCTCTCTTCAAAGGCTGATCGTTTCAGCATTCAGAACGCTGCGGTTCAATCTGAGCCGCAGCGTTTTTGCTTTTGCGGCCAAAAGTCAGAATCAGCACCGGCAACACCAGCAGGTCGCCTGCCAGCCCGATGACAACAACCAGAGTTCCGATCAGACCGAAGTAGGTGAACGGCTTGAAGGTGCTGAACATGAAGATGGCGTTGCCGAGCATCAGCAGTAACGACGACGAGCTCACCGGCACAGCCAGATCACGAATTGCGGCCATAACTCTGCGAACCTGAGTCGGTTGGCGGTTTTCCTGCAGAAAGGTCAGCAGATGCAGGGTGTCATCGACAATCAACCCGCTCATAACACAACCAACCACAGCGGTCGAAGGGTTGAGCGGCAGGCCGAAATAGCCGGCCGCGGCATAGGCCAGCAGAATCGGGTAAAAATTGACCAGCAGCGCCACAAATGCCACATACAGACTTCTGAAAACCAGATAGAAAACCCCGATAATCATCAGCACCGCTGCCACAAACGACCAGGTAATGTTTTCGAGTATGCTCTTCTGCATCAGTGCGTTTAAATAGACGTCGCCGGTGACATCGACACTCAAAGAAGCCGGCAGAGTTGCAGCGGCGGCGGCCAGAATCTGCCCGCGCAGCGGCACAATACTGAAATCGTCGGTCAGGCCGGTGTGAACCCGCAACAGCGTCGTCGATAAATCTGGTGCAATCAGCAGATCAGAAATGCCGCGCTGCCCGAAAAAGTCGATAACCGCACGGCCAAGGTCAGCAGTCGCCGGCAGCACCGCTTCGCCGGTGAATTGTTTATTGAAAGCCATCATCAGGTCGACAATCGAAAAAACCCGGTTAATACCGGGGATTGCCTCGACACGTTTCTGAAATTCGGCAATCTCGGCAAGCCTTTCGGGTTCCATCAGGTCGGGCGCCGAAATCATCACCTGAAAATGCCCAGGCCCGCAAAACCGGCTGCTGATAAAGGCATGCGCCTGCAGCAGCGGGTCGTCGGCCGAAAAATTATCAGTCAGAGCGTTGCGCACCTCGAATTTCTGCAGCGCCGGCACGACCAGCAGCAGCGAAACGGCCGCAACCGCCAGCACTTTGCCCGGGTGCCGGAAGACAATATTGCGAACCAGACGCTGCAACCAGCGCAGTCGGCCGGGGTCAGAGTCTCTCAGGCTGAATTTTGGCTGATATAGCTTAAAACAGGCAAAAATCAGCCCAAAAGTGACTATATAGGCAAAAAAACAGGCCAGCGAGGTATAGAGAGAAAACAGTCTGATACTCGGCGACGGGCTTTGCGACAACGACAAAAAGCCAATCAACGTTGTCAGAGTATTTATCAGACACGGCCTGATCAGGCGCTTATAGTTCTGCTGATGCAGTTCGGCGTAATTCTGGTGTGCATTTTTTCGCTCTCTGACGAAAAAACTGACGATGTAGATAATCTCATTGAGTGAAATAATCAGGGCGAACGGAATTATCGGCGACGTGAACAGGTTGATTTTGTTGCCGTTCATGAAATAGACGGCGAACGTCAGCGACGTCGGCGCCGCGATTGCCAGCAAAATCAGCGCCAGCACCAGCGGGTCGGGGAACAGATACCAGGCGAGAACCGTGCAGCAGATCAGGCCGAGCGTCAGAAAACGCCGGTTGTTCTCGACGATGAACTCGAAAAACCGTTCCTGAATATACGGAAACCCGAAAATATGCAGTTTAACCCGCCCGCTCATATCGGCCTGAAGTTCTTTGAGGTGGTTATAGAGCGCGTGTCGGTAATCTGGGGCACGAATATCTGGCACAATCAATATCTGCAGCGATTTAAGGTTGCCAGAGACCAGATAGCCGCGAAACAGTCGGTCGTTCTGCAACAACTCAACCAGATTGCGGATACGAAAATCCTTGAGATAGGCCGCAAACTCATCGGCACGGCGAAACGGCCTGAGAACATCGAGAATCGACAGCACCTGTCGCACTTCTGGCCAGCTGTGAATACGGTCGACGAGTTCCCAGGCGGTCAGCAGCGAATTGCGATCGATACCGTCGATATCGAAAGCCAGCAGAATCGCCTGCTCATGCCCGAAATGCCGCCGGTATTCGGCGCGGGTTGCTATCGCCTGCGGGTCAGAAATGCCGGCTTCGAAGTCTTCATCGACTTCGACATGCGAAAAGGCGCCAAAACTCATAATAAAGCTGGCAACAATGACCGCGATAACCGCACCCGGGTGCCCGGCGATGATTTTATAAATCAGACTCGTTATTCTCTGCATTCAGACCATTCTAAAACAGATTCACGCCAGACTCTACCGCTTTTTCTCTGCCATACCGCGAGCCATTACCCGGAACAGCCTGCAAGTCTTTTCAACAGAGAGGCAAGCTGCCCCTTAACATTATCAAGCAGCTCACAGGCCAGGTCTTTTTCAGACTGATTCTGAGAGAGCAAACCGGCCCAGACATTACCGGGGCTTTGAATGCCACAATCATGCCCTGCTGCTATAAACAGCGCCCTTCTGACAGCACCGCCCGAGCGCCGCAGCAATATTTGTTCGCCAACCAGAAGCAGGTCTGAGGCTCGAAGACATTCGAAAAATTCCTGTATGACTTCGCCCTCATGCCGGTCATCACAGCCAGAGTCGGCCAGATGACAGATCTTCTCAACAGCGACCGAGCCATCTGCCAGACAGGCAGAAATTTTCTGCAGACAGGCGCAATGCTCATGCCCAATCAAAGTCTCAGCCAATTTGAGCGATGCATCGACTTTTCCGTGCATCAGCAATCTTAGAAGCAGCTCAACATAAGCACGCTCTCGTCGCATACCCAGCAAAGCGCCTACCTGCGACCTGACGCCAAGCTCTGATGCCATGCTGTCCAGTCTGGTCATCATGCCATTCTGCAGACTGCTGACTGCCGCCACCAGCTGCTCTCTGTCTTCCGGAAACCGGTCGGCACATTCTGTCAGCCAGACTATCAGCTCGTGCGATCGCCATTTTACACAGCTTTTCGCCGCAGCAGCCCTGACCTTTGCTTCCTGATCGAAAAGCAGCCGCCTGAGAAGCTCTGAAAAACACCGGTGCGGCAGCTCGCCGAGCATGGCAGCTGCGGTAGCACGACAACCCGCATTCTCAGAAGACGCCATTTTCAGAAGACATGCAAGCACCGGGTGAAGTTCTTTTGCGGTGTCGGCAAGCCGGACCATTGCCAGAACCGCATTGCCGGCAACCCTGTTGTCAGAGTGGTCGATAAAAGGCTTGATAAACGGCATTGCCCGCTTTCCCATCAGACGATAAACAGCTTCGATGCAATCAGCGAGAACCCGTGGCGAACACTCATCTGCCAGCAGACGCACCAGTACCGGCTCAAGCTGGCAATGGCCATTTCGGCCAGCAATTCTTGTCAACAGAGATTTCTCTGCTTCAGAAGTCGATCTGGCGAGCAGCATGTCAATCAATGTGGCAGCAACAGCCTGATTCTGACGGGTCAGGCGGCCGATAAGATGCGGCCAGCTTCTGATCGGCTGTGCAAGTATTCTGCTCATTTCGGCTTCGTGATCAAAAACCGGCATATTTTCACCGGCAGAATGTTGATACAAATTCACACCAATGCTGGCCTGCAACGCCAGACGATATCTGTCTGCCGCTCTTCGGGCAAGCAGCCAGTAACCACAACCTGCCGCCAGCAACAGCCATGGCAGAATTGTTTCGTTGCCCGAGGCCGCCACATACTTCAACAAAAAGCCCGTGACAATGACTGCTGACGCAAACACGATTCCGTCAGAGAAGAATCTGAAACGGTTTCGCAATGCTCTGTCATACAAATTCAGAAAAAGATTTACAAGATTCTGATCAAAAGTTCTGATACTCAGCAAAAGAATGAATTGAAAAAGCACCAGCCCCATAAAACCAGGCAAAACAAGCAGCAAAGCTGAACCGGCCATTAGAACCACCGGCGTAAGCAGCAACAGAGTTGTTGGCCGGAAATATCTGAGAAGCCATGGGAGCAGCAATGACTGCGAGACCAGAGAAAGCAGCCTGAGCAGGCTCTCAAATGCCCCCGAAAACGATGCAAAATCACGTTCATCGGCAAACCGCTGGCTCAAAGCCGAAGCGAATAGAAACGAAGTTGAATACCGGGCAAAAGCCAGAACCACCATTGAACCAACAATGAAGGCGCTCAGCGGGTGCGCGGCAGCCTGCGACAGTGACGCCTGCCAGCGAGGCTCTTCTACAGGCAGGGGGGCTGAGATACCGTCTTTTACCTGCGGCAGGGCGGCAACGCAGAGTGGCAGCAGCAAAAAAATGATACCGCAGACAGGATACCAGGTCTGAAATGATGCAAAGGAAAAAAGCAGCGGCATCAGAAAACCAAGAATTATGCCACCCGAAAACATTACACCGGCAATCACACCAACCCATTGGCGCATTTCGCGAACTGTCAGAAGGCTGTTGGCAGTGTTCCAGAAAATAATGCCAAGATAGACGTCATACAATGAAACCGCGACATAGAGCAGCAGCAGATGCTGCCTGGCAAGTACAGCATAGTAGCTGCCGGCAGCCCAGAGCATCAGCGCGAAAGCCGGAGCCACGAAACGGCTGGCCCTGAGACCTGTCTGCTGCCAACGCTGACTGCCAGTCATCACGACGCCGGTCAACAGAGTTGCAATTGACAGCCAGACGTAATATTCCGGCAGAGCCGCGCGGCCGGCAATTTTCAGAAATGACGAGAAACTCAGCAGCACTGCAAAAGTTGCCCCCAGCTTGTAGACAAAGCCGCACAGGCACAATCGCAGAATCAGATTGCCTGAAAAACGTTCAGCCATTCCAGAGGTCCGTCCAGGTGCGGTTGAGCATCGCATCCTTGCGAATCTTGTCGTTAAGTTCGTTGAATGCCTCGAGCGCTTCGCCGGCCTCACCAGAAGCGCGGTGCTCGATGCGGTCAACTGCCCGTCCCTGACGCAGCTGCCTAAGACCGGCAATGAGAAGCTGTAAAGGCTTTATCAGGACACCGGCGACCCTGAGTCCTGAAATTACCGCCAGAAAAGCAATTAACAGCATATAAAAGATGATCCGGTTACGCAGATGGTTCAGCAGTCCCGTAACTGAGGTTTCCGGCATGCCGACGCAAACCTCAAGACCCGCATCCTGAACCAGGTGCATTGAAAAGAGATAGCCGGCGGCACGCATCGAATCTGCCAGAAAAAGGTTTTCGGCATCGATGCATTCTGGTGGTATTGTGCCGGTCTGCACCAATACCCGACCCTGGTGATCGAGCAAGGCAATGCAGGCCTCAGGCGCCGGCTTCATCGCTTCCATGCTTTTGCCCAGACGCGAGGTCTGGTCGAGAACCATGCCGCAGCTGAGAATGCCTTTCAGTTTGCCGCCAGCCTGAACCGGCAAAATGAACGAACTCATCAGCCTCCCCGAATCAGATTTGAAAAAACGCGAAAACACCAGACTGCCCTGATCGCGGGCCTTCAGCAGATCCTGATATAGATTGGCAGTCGCGGGGTTTTCGCCGTATTTCAGATAATTTTCACCGGCATACTGGCCGAGATCGCGATTATCGGCATAAGCAACCGCCACCAGCGGCCCCTGCGGCGAAAAATAGTAGATATTATTGAACATGCTCGATGAAAACAGGGCAGCCGCAAGAAATTTTTGAATCGATTTTGAATCGCCTGTGCAGAGAGTTTCGTTGGCTGCAAGCCTCTGCATCGCCTCTCGGGCATCGCGTGCTCGTTGATTCAGACCAGCCCCGATTGCAGCGGCAACATTGTCGACAGCCGCTGCAGCCTGTGACAGTATCACCCGGCGGCTTTCGTGATAGCTGAGCCAGCCGGAAATTGTTATTGCGACAACGCTTACCGCCACAAACAAGACGGCAATCTGGTAATAAAGGCTGAATCTGATATTCATGCTGTCACCTGCTGAAACGACTGCAGAGCAGACCTTTGATGCCAAGCTGCCGCTCGATTATCAGAGCTTCAAAATCAAAACCATAACAGCTTCTGCCATGCCGGCTGCACTGATCGCAGTTCTTGAAATGGCTGACAACCGTTTTTCGAAAATCATCGAGAATCTGACTTCTGCTCCAGATATCGACGATATCATCGTCGGGCAATCGCCCCAGGCAAAGCTCAGGGTTCAGGTAGCTCGCGTAATGATGCGGCCAGACTCTGCCGTCAGCAGTGAGACAAAGGGCGGTAAACCCGGCCGGTACCGGAATCTCGACCGGCGCAGGGCGTCTCTGGCTGCCAATCGCGGAACAGGCCACCGGGTATTCAGGGTATTGCCGCTGCAGTGCTTTAACCCTGACAGCAAGCTCTTCAAGTGCATTTTCATCGAGCAGCAGATGCTGCATGTTTCTCGCCCTGCCGATCGGGCGGATGTGAAAAATATTCATGCCGGCGCTGCAGGGGGTTGCCCAGGCGAAAATCTCTTCGAGACGGGCAAGATTCTGGCGGTGCGCCGAGTGCCTGATGAATCTGCGACTGCCACAGATCGGCCCCAAACTGCTGTGATAGCTGAGTTCCGGCGTAGAGAACCACCGGAAAAAAAGTGCAGTCACTCATGCCAAGGCGCTTCAATTCGATGGCAAAATTAATGGTCGCCGCCATTTCTTCCGGAGTTTCATCAGGAAACCCGAGCATGAAGAAACCGCTTGAATAAATA
>JAKQKW010000352.1 GCA_029560455.1 Candidatus Rifleibacteriota bacterium | reverse complement strand
CCGCCGACCGGCTGGCAACCCTCAGCCGCCATCGAACTCAACATCAATTTCAATCTCCGCTGACCTCGCTGTTATGGCTGCAGAGCAAACCATTAAACTCTTGGATTCCGGGTCTAAGCCCGGAATGACAAAATTCATATCCGTGATTCCTGCGTAGGCAGAAATCTTGTTCTGATCAGCATGTGAGCATGTTAGTGCGTTTGCCATTGTTTTGGCTGAAAAAAGTGGCCGGGTATGTGAAGCATGGGGTAAAATTGCAAAATGAATACTACGCAGAATGTCGGAACAAGACAGCCGGTGCAGCCGGTTTTTCGCCTGGCGGTGCGCTGCCTTTGCGTTCGCGAGGGCAGAGTGCTGCTAGTTCGCCACGTTTCGGCGAATTCCGGTAGAGAATTCTGGACATTCCCCGGCGGGCTGGTCGAGAAGGGTGAGTCGCTGCAGGCCGCTGCCTGCCGTGAACTGACCGAAGAAACCGGTCTCACCGGAACACCCGCAGGTATTCTGGCACTTTACGAATTTTCTCAGAACAATCTGATCGAAGTGCTGATCGCTTTCTCAGACCTGCATGGTGAAGCCATTCTCGGCCACGACCCTGAAATTTCCGAGGATGCCCCCCGGGTTCTGCAGGAAGTCAAATGGTTCTCAATTGATGAACTCCCTGAGATACAGCAAAAAAATGTAATTAAAGATTACCTTTCTAAGCCGGAAAAGATGCAGATTCAGATGCCTTTTAACTTGAACTTCAACTGACAGTGTTTTAAAACACCTTCTGAATCATATTCACGTGCAGTTTACGGCCGAATTTCTTTGACGGGCGGGTTGATCGATGAAAGAAAAGGGGCCCGGAAAATTCCCGGGCCCCGAACACAGATTACCGTAAAAGAATCAGCGAAATTTGAGTTCCATGCCAAGAGTTACGAGGCGACCGGGTTCATAGTTGATCGGGCCGCTCTGGTTGAGATTGATGCTCCCATTTTTGGCGAACACGGCTTTGCCGGTCGCCTGGCTCAGCTGAACGTCATCCTGATCGGTCAGGTTTTCGACATTCAGATAAATTGCCAGATCTTTGGTGGCCTGCTGTCTGATGTTGAGATCGAACATGGTTGAGGCATCGACTTTCGGGTAAGTGGCGCCGATCGCTTCAGTTTCACCCTGGTGTGACATGGTCAGCATGGCGCTGAGCTTGTTGTAGCTGTAGGTAGTTCCGGCAACCGCACGAAATTCAGGTTTGCTGACCAGTCTGAGATTGTCGGTTTTGTTTTCAGCCTTGTTGAAGTCGGTGTAGCCGACCCAGGCGGTGAATTTATCGTTGATTCTGCCGTTAACTGAGAGCTCGATTCCCGAAATTTCAGCTTCTTTGATATTCTGAAACTTGTTGTTGGCATCGGCTTCGATGTAATTTTCGATATCTGAATCGAACCAGGCGAGCGATGCCTGCCACTTTTCGTTGAATTTGTGATTCAGTCTGAGTTCGAGATTGTCGATGTCTTCGGCTTTGAGATTGGGGTTCCCTCTGCCGTTGCTGCGGTAGAGTTCCTGCATATTGGGGTTTCTGGTCACCCGGCTGAGACTGAGACTGGCGCTGGTGTTGTCATTGATGGCATAATTCGAACCCAGTGCCCAGGAAAATTCTGCATCGCCTTCATAATCGGTATCAGAACGGCCGGTAACATTCAGATCGAGTTTGTCAGTGGCCTTGATGTTATCGCTGACAAAGTAACCGGTGGTATCGACTTTTTTTCTGGTTCCGGTGTCGAAACCGTGCCCGATATCTTCGATTTCCTGTTTGATGGCTCCGACCGTGACAAAATTGCGATCGTTGGCCTCGATGTTGTAAAGAAGTTCCATCGTGTCCATTTTAACGAGAACATCGCCGTTGGCGTTCAATGTACCGATCTGGAGGTCCTTGTCGTTCGGATACGCCCAGGTTGAAGAGAAGTCTTTGTATTTGGCGTAACGCAGTGTCAGATTGCCGTTGTCGCCAAAGTCTTTTTCGATCGTATAGTCGTATAAAGACATGTTCCATGGTTCGAATCTTTCGTAGAATGACGGGCATGAAATGGAACCCTGGTTTTCAAGAATCGTTGCTTTGAGAGTCCAGTCGTTTTCAAGTTCGAGCTTGCCGCGATAGAGAAAGGAGTTACTGTCGTTGCGGTTGTTGATAGTGCCGAGGTTGACCGATGATTTTGGGTTGGTTTTATTGGCGGCATCGTTGAAGTTGTTGAAATCTTTAAAGCGTCTGTCACCATCGTATTCATCCATGAACAGGGCGAACAGATGCTCGCTTTTTTCTGAAACATGACCGTAGATGTATTCCTGGTGTCTTTTGCCATCACCGCCAATTTCCTGGGTTATGGTTAAGTCTTCGAGGTCTCTGGCGGTCGGCAGCACGAAATTGACGGCACCGGCAACGCTGTTGGCGCCATAAACCAGCCCGGCCCCGCCGGGAACGACGGTAATTTTCTGCAGGCGGCTCATCGGAAACCCGGAAAGCGGTGAAGTTCCGTTCCAGCCGGTGTTGATCGGGCAGCCGTCGAGGGTTATCGCCATATATTTGCCACCAAAGCCGCGATATGAAGGGGTTATTGTCGCTCCGCGCAGGCCGCCATCGAAGACGATTGACGGGTTATGTGAATGCAGCATTTTTATCGGGTTGCGCTGCAGCTTCAGTTCGATGGCCGATGATGCGATTTCATCCTGCGGTCTGGCGATCAATGACTGATAAGTAGCACGTTCGGCATCGATATTCAGGTCAGACAGTTTGTAAGTCTGCTCTTCTGAATAGCCGACGACTGCGCCTGCCATGAAGAAAATCGCTACCAGAGCACGTAATGACAGTGAAAAACTCTTTCTCATGTAAAGCCTCATTTTTGGGAATTCATGTTTTAAGAGATTTTATGCAATTAAATAATACTTGGCAAGATGAAAAATATTTTTACATAATCACAGTAGCTTAAAGTAGTGTTAGGATTCAGTTGTCGAACCCGGTGCCGGCATGGGCAAACGGGCGCCCGTAAAGCATTCTGCAGAAGTTTTCGTGTTCTGCCCTGAGGTCGATGTCGGCAAAGCGTTCGGGGTAGAATTTTTTGGCCAGCCAGAGAATGCCGACCGGTGAATAAGCCGGAAGAAACCAGTTGGTAACCCACGCCTGGCGGTCATCGGCCGGGGTTTTATAGACACGCTTTTCTTTGACGGCGCGCAGGCTTTCCCACCACGAGGCCCGGTAAAAAATGTCGTTTTTGGCATCGTCGATTATCAGGTCGGGGTCGAATGCGAAAAGCAGTTCAGCGCACCCGGCCGAATCGGCAGGGTCGTCGCCTGAATCGAGAAGTCTGCCGCCGGCGAGTCGGATCAGGTTGAGGCCGTAGGTTGCCCGGCTGCCGCGCAGCACCATCTGGTTGCCAGTGGTATTGATCATGGCGACTTTTATTCGCTCCGTTTTCGGAATGTCAGCGGTGCGTGAGGCAACCAGTGCAAGCCGGGCTCTGAAAAAATCCCTGTAACTGTCGGCTTTTGCGGCGCGGCCGGTCATTTTTCCGAGGCTTTCGACTGATTTGAGCCATGCATCGATTGTTCCGAAGCCGGCCTGCAGTCTGATGGTTCGTATACCCTGCTGCTCGAGAGTATTGACCACATTACCCGCTGCAGATTTGTCGTCGGCGGCAATAATAAAGTCGGGGCTGGCGCTGAGAATCGTTTCGATATTTGGAATGCTCGTTTGGCCAGAATCGGCAGCCTTTTCGAATGCCGGTGCCATGCTGCGGTAAAACGGCCCGACTTCACCGTTGTTCAGGGCGGTTGCCTGGCGGGGCAGGCAGACTACCTGCCCGGTAAGGTCGAGAATGAAAAGCAACCCCAGTGATTGCGGATAAAGAAGCGCGATTCTATGCGGCGGGCTGGCAGTTTCGGCCCCGGTTGGGCATGAAAATACCAGCATTAGAATGAGGCAAAACAGCGGTATGAAAAATGCCGGTATTTTTTGAATTTTATGTTTGATTGATGTAGTCGCGATATCTTTCAGCATTTTCCGGCTGTTCCTCTTTCTCTTATTATATGCCCTGGCTTTTCTTCGCATGTGAATGGATGAATGATTGAGCTGGTTCAAAAGATCTGGACCGGCCTGTTCAATGGTCATGTTTAAGAATTGAGAGATTAAACACAACTTAGCGTGTCTGTAAAAATTATGTGCTTATAAAATAGCATAAAGTTTTTCGTCTGTGTTAAAGTAGAAAAAAATAAAACGAGAGTTTGTGATGCGACGCATTGCCGTTTATCTTGTCTGTTTGACTGTTCTGGTGCTTGCTGCAGGCCTGTCACTGAACCTTGGCAACTTTCACATTCCGATTATTCAGGTTTTCAGAATCGTTTCGGCAAAACTTTTTAATACGGCGATGCCTGAAATCGAAAAGTACCAGGATGTCGTGCTGCTGTCGCTCAGATTGCCGCGCATAATCATGGTTCTGTTGATCGGCGCTTCTCTTGGTGTTTCCGGGGCGGTTTCTCAGGGGATTTTCAGAAACCCGCTCGTCAGCCCATTCATTCTCGGCATTTCATCCGGTGCCTCTTTTGGCGCCGGCGTGGCCATGATATTTTTTTCGGGTCTGCCGTTCATGGTTGACCTGGGTGCTGCAATTGGCGGCTTCGGGGCGGTGCTGGCGGCATTTCTGATCGCCCGCAGCCCCGGTGGCTTCACGCCGCGCCTTTCTCTGGTGCTCAGCGGCGTCATTGTCTCGTCTTTTTTCACCTCGATGGTCGGCATTCTCAAATACCTCGCCGACAGCGAATCGCAGCTGCCGGCACTGACTTTCTGGATGATGGGCAGCTTTGCGTCGATCGACTGGGCCAGTCTTAACCCGGTGATCTACATAATTCCGCTGTGCATGCTGCCGATGGTGATCTTTTCGTGGTATCTCAATATTCTTTCGCTGGGTGACCGCGAAGCAATGCTGCTCGGCATGAATGTCGAAAGATGGAAAATGTTTTTCATTCTGCTGGTGGTCGTCGCGATTGGCTCAGGCGTCGCCCGCTGCGGCGTCATCGGCTGGGTCGGGCTCGTCATTCCGCACATCGCCAGAGCGATCAGTGGGCCGAATCACAGAGATGTCGTGCCCCTGTCGGCATTTCTCGGGGCGATTTTTCTGCTGATTGCCGACAATCTGGCGCGTTCAGCCACTTCGGGCGAAATTCCGGTCGGCATCGTCACCGCCATTATCGGCACGCCCTTCTTCGTCTACTTTCTGCGCAAGCGTGAGGTGGCCCTATGGAACTGAACCGCATGGCGATCAGCCTCGAAGATCTGCATTTTTCGTATGTTTCTGACCAGCCGGTGCTGAAGGGCATAAATCTGAGCGTCAGAGTCGGGGAAAAGGTCGCCGTGCTCGGGCGCAATGGCGCGGGCAAGACCACGCTTTTCAGCATTCTGTCAGGCATAAACCACGGCTATCAGGGAAAAGTGACCCTTGCCGGGCACGAACTCAATCAGATGAGCCGCTCGGAAATTGCGCAGCAGGTGGCGCTGGTGCCGCAGAAACATGAGCCGCTTTTTCCCTATCTGACCAGAGATTTTATTCTGATGGGGCGCTTCTGCAGCATGGGTCTGTTCGGTTCACCGGGCAGCGAAGACCTCAAAATTGTCGAAGAAGCCGCCATCGAGACCGGCGCGGCGCGTTTTCTCGACCGGCCATACTCAACGTTGTCGGGCGGCGAAATGCAGCTGGTGCTCATTGCCAGAGCCCTGGCGCAGCAGTCTGAGATTCTCGTGCTCGACGAGCCGAATACCCATCTCGATTACCGCAACCGCTTTCTCGTGCTCGATCTGGTGCGCAGGCTCGCGGAGGCCAGGCAGATGACGCTGATCATGTCGCTGCATGACCCGAACGACGTCATTCAGTTTGCCGACCGGGTTGTTGTGATGCACGACGGGCGCATCGTGGCTGATGGCCGGCCGGCTGAAGTCATCGACGAGGCGCTGCTGGCTGAATATTTCGGAATCAGGGCGGTGGCACTGAAAAATGCCGCCGGCAATCTGATTTTCAAGGCAGTCGAGGCCATTTGAGGCCTGATTCAAGTAACTTGAGGGACTATCATGACAGGTTTTTTCGTAAACATCGACTGGGAAGCAATCTATAATCAGCCATGGGTGAGCAGTTCTGGCGGTGCCGGCGTGAAGGCGACTGCCGAATACTGGAGCCAACGGGCTGAAGGGTTTGCCAGAAAAGCGCATCACCCGAAAAACCGCCTTAACTCAGAGCAGTTGCTCGACCGCTTCGTCTGGTCGAAAGGCGAAACTGTTCTCGATATCGGAGCGGGGCCGGGGAGCTATGCGATTCCGCTGGCAAAGAGGGTTGGCAGCGTCACGGCTCTCGACGTATCAGCCGGCATGCTCGATCAGCTGCAGCAACGGGCCAGAGTAGAGGGTGTCTCCAACATCAAAACGATTACCGATTCATGGCTCGGGGTGCCTGAAGATCGGATCAGCGGTTTCGACACGCTGATCTGCTTCAATGCGCTTGGCTGCGCCGCCCTGCTCGAAGACGGAACCTGCCACATGGGCCGGGCGCTCGCAAAAATGGCCGGGGCGGCCAGACGGGGCCTCGTTCTCGTTCCGCTCGCCGACCTACCGGTTGACAGGCCCATGCTGCAGGCCCTTGATATGCCTTTTACCGCCAGCCGGCGCGAAAGGGTCGCTCTGCTGTTTCATATCATGGTCAAAGCGGGCCTGCTCCCGGATGTCGAAATTCTCGCGCGCCCGTTTTTCTGGGCTTTCGAAAGTCTCGAAGAGGGTGTTGAGCTGCTCGCCGCGCGCATCGGCATTCAGGAAGACGGCCACCGCCGTTCCCTGCTTTTAAAATATCTTGAAACCCGGGTAGAAAAGGTCGACAGCACCCTGATTCTGCAATACCCGGTGCACCAGGCCCTTTTCAAATGGCGGAGAGAACAGTAACCCGTTTCTATCGCTTTTCGAATGCCGGCAATCCCCGGTGGCTTTCACTACAATATTGAAAACACGCAGTTGGCAGCCAGACCGGGCTGCTGACATTTTTAAGTCGGTGCACATAGCGGATACTGACAAAAAACTTAATTGACTCGTAAAATGGCTCGTGCTATCGTTTGTAGGCAAAAGCAGATCCTTTTCAAGGGGCACCTCATGCTTCCAACTCCGCAACTTGCCGAACTCGCCCTGAGCCTGGTGCGCATCCCTTCAGAAAGCGGCCACGAAGCCGAGGTTGCCCGCTTCATAGAATCACTCGCGGTGAGCCACGGCTTTGTCTGCGAGCACATTGTGGTTGAAGAAAACCGCTGGAATCTTCTTATCACAACGGGCAGCCACCCCCAGACACTGCTGACCACGCACATCGATACCGTGCCGGGCGGGCCAGAACCGCGCATCGAGAACGGCGTTCTCTGGGGGCGCGGCTCCTGCGATGCCAAGGGCATCGCCGCCGCCATGTTCTGTGCCCTCTGCGATCTTCGCAGTGCCGGCCGCCATGACGTCGGGCTGCTCCTTGTGGTGGGCGAAGAAACCCGCAGCGATGGCGCCAAAGTTGCCGCAAAAAAACTCGCCCCCGTTAAGCGTTTCATCAACGGTGAACCGACCGAACTGCAGTTCGTTTCCGGGCAGAAGGGCGTGCTCAAATTTACTCTCAGCGCCACCGGAAAATGCGCCCATTCTGGATACCCCGAACTCGGGCACTCTGCCATTCATACACTTCTCGACGTTCTGCAGAAGCTGCTCACTGAGCCATGGCCCTGCGACCCGCGTCTGGGCAAAACGCTCGTGAATGTTGGCGTCATCGAGGGCGGCATTGCCGCCAATGTGACGGCACCGAGCGCCGGTGCACAGATCATCATGCGTCTGGCCGCCAGTGCTGAACAGACCGAAGCGCGGGTGCGCAGCCTGTTGCCAACAAATGTTGCCATGGAAATCGATTCCATATCGCACCCGCAGGTTCTGAACGTGCCCCACGGCGAGAAAAGCATCGTGGTGGGTTACGGCTCGGATGTTCCGCATCTGCGCCCGCTGGGTGAGCCACTGATGTATGGCCCGGGCAGCATCCATGTGGCGCATACCGATCACGAGCACGTTTCCCTGGCAGACTTGGAAACGGCGCGGCAAAAATACATGCAAATCTGTCTCGAAGAAAGTGCAATACCATGAAAAATACTCTGCAAGCAAAAATTGAAGCCGCCACCCAGGCCGGCTCAACCCTTTCCGATGCCGAAAAAAGATCCATATTTTTAGAACTTCGCAGTGCTCTCGAAAGCGGCGAAATTCGCTCGGCCGAGTGCGTAAACGGCATCTGGCAGGCGAACGCCTTCGTGAAACAGGGAATTCTGCTTGGGTTCCGCATCGGGGTAATGCAGCAGTTTGCTGATATTAACGGCTACGGAAGTTTTCTGGATAAAGATACCGTGCCGCCCCGCCAGTTTGCTGTGAACGAAGGCGTGCGTGTCGTGCCGGGCGGCAGCAGTGTGCGCCGTGGCTCTTTTGTCGCCAGGGGCGTAACCATTATGCCTCCCGCCTTTATCAACGTTGGTGCCTACGTCGATGCCGATACCATGGTTGATTCACACGCCCTGGTCGGCAGTTGTGCCCAGATCGGTAAGCGCGTTCACCTGTCGGCGGCTGCCCAGATCGGCGGTGTTCTTGAGCCGGTTGGCGCGCTTCCAGTCATTATTGAAGATGACGTCATGGTTGGCGGCAACTGCGGCGTCTATGAGGGCGTCATTGTGCGCGCCGGGGCGGTGCTTGCTTCCGGCACGATTCTCAACGCCTCAACCGCCGTTTACGATCTCGTCAACGAGCGGGTTTATCGCGCCAGCGAAAACGCGCCGCTCGAAATTCCCGCCGGCGCCGTGGTGATACCCGGAGTGCGCATGGCAAAGGGCAAATTTGCCCAGGAAAACGGCCTCGGCATTCTGAGCCCGATGATCGTTAAATACCGCGACGCTAAAACCAACGCCCGCACCGCTCTTGAAGGAGCGCTTCGCCATGTTACCGACTGATGCCTTTTCGACGCGCATCGGCACGATGCGCCAGTCTCTGATTCGCAAGGTTTTCGACTGCAAAAAAAGCACTTCGATCAATCTCGGCCTTGGCCAGCCCTCAGAAAATGTGCCCGCCGAAATCCTCGATGAGGGCATGCGGCGTCTGAAACAGGGCGACATGGGCTACACGGCAAATGCCGGTATGCTTTCGCTGCGCGATATTATCGCCCGGTCGCACAACCTGCCCTTTGCCGGTTCCGCCGAAAACGTGGTGGTCACCTGCGGCGCGCAGGAAGCCATTCTGGCAGCGATGGCCGCCTGCCTCGATGCGGGCGACGAAGTAATTGTCGGCGATCCGGCGTTTCCGGGCTATGCGATGGCAGCCGAATTTCTGGGCGCGCGCGTCGTTACGGCGCCGCGTTTCGAAGCTGAAGGTTTTCGCCTCAATACCAGGGCGCTGGCCGAAAAAATCACGCCGCGCACACGCCTGGTGGTTCTCAATTCTCCCGGCAACCCAACCGGAAAATGCGACACCGAAGTCGAACTCCAGGCCCTTGCCGAACTCGCCAACCGGCACAATTTCTATATTTTATCCGACGAAATTTACTCTGATATTCTCTACACCGATGCTGCGATGCCTTCAGCCACGCAGTTCTCGAACCGCGCCATTCTGGTGAGCGGTCTTTCGAAGAACGTCGCCATGACCGGCTTTCGTCTGGGGTATCTCATTGCACCCAACAGCCTGGCCGGGTCGCTCACGCGTTCGCATGCCGTTCTCACCACCTGCGCGCCCACGCTTTCACAGTATATGGCCGGCTATGTTTTCGAAAACCCGCAGTTGCGCAAAGTGCACCTGCCGCTTTATACCGCGCGCCGCCAGAATGCCATAAACGCTCTGCAGACCCATCTGCCGCACCTGCCTCACACAACGCCCGATGGTGCCTTCTACATTCTGCTCAACTGCGCCGGGTTTACCAGTGACTCACTCGATCTGGCCCTGAAGATTCTCGAACAGACCGATGTTCTCACGACGCCCGGCCTGGCTTTCGGCGAAAGCACGCGCCAGTGGCTCAGGCTCTCTTTTGCCGGCACACCCGCAAGTTTCAGCACCGGCATTGAGCGCCTGGCCCCGTTCTTCAAAAATCAGGCCACAGCCTGACCGCAGACCTGGCAGAAGAGAAAATTAAGGTTTTAATTTCGTTCATTCTCTGTGACTTTTAGCCTGCCAGGGGCCTTTCGTGGCCTTATCTGGCAACGTTGTCTTTCAGCCACAGGTGCAGTTGCTCGCAGGCATCGTCGCCGCAGCGCGTAATCTGAATCCTGCCGCCGACGATCTCGGTTCTGATTTTGTGGGCGGTAACGACCTTGCCGGCGATTACTATTGCCACTGCCCGGTCGATATTGGCTGCCGTGAAGAGCTGAAAATCTTTGGCATTACCTGCGCCCAGCACCACGTTGAGTGTCGTTTTTCCCTCGGTTTTGTCGCCGACTTCGGTTGTGGCATCGGCGCTGAAACCCACATTTGGCAGGTTTTTTACCCGAAAATACCGCGTTGGCTGGTCAGTTACGCCCAGATGATCTAGGCTATAGGCAACAATTACTTCGTCGTCAGCTGTCTTTGCAAACTTTGCCGGGTCGGCCTGTTCTTCAAGAATCAGATAAAAGCCGTTCTGCAGGGAAACCGGTTGCGCGCCACTCTGCGTTTTTTCAGGTTTCAGGGCGTGCGCTGCCGTGGCGGTAAAAGCTAGAAACAATACGATCAATACTGTAAAAATTCTATTCATCCGGTTCCCCTTTTGGTTTATTTTTTCACATACCATCTGGAAAGCACGCGGTCGATAGCGAATCCGAGGCGCTGATAAAGTCTGTAGGCCTTTTCGTTGGCATCGATGACCGACAGTTTTACCGTTGCTGAGCCAAGCTGGCGCAGCATCTCGATCAGTCTGACGACAGCCGCACCCCCGTTCCCTTTGCCTCTGGAAGCGGGCAGCAGGCTCACAGATTCGATCCAGCCGTCAGAGCCATCGAGCTTGTGCTCGTAACAACCGATGGTGTGATTGTCGGTTCTGATCAGCCCGCAGCGCAAGGTTTCGTTGTCGAGCATCTGCCTGGCGTCGTCGGCTTGAATGGTGGCGGCATTGGGGGTTCCGGCAAAGCCGGCGTTGGTGGTCGAAACGTATTCGTCTATGTGATCGGGGCTCAGGGGTGACAGCTCGATCTGGGCAGCGCTTTTTGCGACTGGCAGCTTGCCGGTGAACTTCATCTGCAGTAGTGAATATGCCTGACTGAAGCCGAAGGCACCCGGGAAACCCGCAGGAACCTTCGTTTCGCCGCCGATGCCGAGTTTAACCAGGCAGTCGGGAAACACGGCAATGTCGGCAAGAATCTGCCTGAGAATGTCATTCAGCGCCGATTCTGCGCCCGGGGCCGCCGCCATGGCGGTTATAAAAATTTCGCCGCGGCTGGTCTCGGCAACCACTGCACCGCCAGTTGCCAGCACGCGGTCGTCATCGACAGCAGCCAGCATAAAGCGCGCGGTGTCGAAATAACGCCCGGTCACAAAATTTCTTATATCCTCGCGGCTCTGCTTGCCGGTTATCTGCGCGCCATAAAGCAGTTCGACAACGTCGGTCGCCGTCTTGTCGCTTAAGTCGCAGAGTCTTTGAACAATCATGATTTTCCACCCACGCTTTGCCGGTTTATTCGCGACCAGAAGAATTCAGACCTGTTTCTCATCCGTTTCATTGTATTGTAAATCAGGTTTTTGGGCAATTTTATGTCTTCGTATGGACAAATCGCGGCCGGTGCATTAGATTCAGTGAATATATGCCTAAACAGACAAACTCAGCTGCAAAAACAGACAACATTGTTCGACAGGGGCCTGATCTGCAGAAATACCTGCAGGAAGTAAAAGACAGGCTTGCCTCTCTGGCCGTTTTAAAGCCGGGCAATCATTACAATTCGCCGACACCGACTCTCGGGCTGTCGGTTCCGCAGTCGCGCGCCGCTCTCAAGGCAGGTTACAGCTTTCTGCGCTATGCACCTGACAGAGTGCTTGAGATTTTCGACCACATCTGGAAAAACGGCAAATATTTCGAAGAGATGAGCCAGCCTATTTATCATTACGAGAAGAAGTCTCTGTCGGTCGATGAATTCAACACCATTTCGGGCTGGATCGAAAAATGCGACAACTGGGCGCACAGCGACGGGCTTTCGTCGATCTATGCCCGGGCGCTCGAAGAAATGCCTGAGCTGGTTCTGCCGGTTCTGCAGAACTGGAACCGTTCCGATAACCCCTGGAAACGCCGGCAGTCGGTAGTAAGCCTGCTTTATTATTCCAGGCTCCGCAAAAAAATACTGCCGTATAAGCTGTTGATCGGCATGGTCACCAATCTGCTCGCCGATGACGAATATTACGTGCAGAAGGGCGTCGGCTGGACCATCAGAGAGATTTACAACTGCTACCCCGAGGCGGCTTTGAGCTTTATCGAGGCGCAGCTCGACCAGATTTCAGCAGCGGCCTGGCAGGCAACGAGTGAGAAGCTTCCCGCCCCCCTGCGCAAAAAGCTGGTTGCACAAAGGCGCCGATAGCAGGCCCTATCTGACCATTTATCTGTTCATGTTTTTTAATTAATCTTAACTCTTCTGCATCCAGAATTTTGATTAATTAGATTTTTTGGCCCCGGCATTGCCCTTTTTTAAGTTCATCCGTGTTGCGTGCATAAAGCAGGCGGGCAACCTCACGTATTTGTTGAACATCTGTGATTATGGTCGTCAGATCATTCGATTTCGAACCCAGATGCTCTCTGAAACCCTGTTCAATCTGATACGAGGCGAGCAGGTGAGGATAATGTTGGTCGTTCCTGGCTTCTTTCATGAATTTTTTAAACAAAACATCTGAGCTGGAATAAATCAATTCTGCAAGCTTTGCTCTGTATTCTAAAATTTTCTGTTTCCCTTCAGAAAGGAAGGGGAAGCGGAAATAGTCGTCATAGTGCTGTGCTTCATGTTTTAGATAGCTGACTTGAAAATTTTCACTACTGATGTCGTATTTTTGGGCAACGCAATAAAGTCCATCCTGCTTTGCCCAGCCTCCTGTGCCACATAGCCCAAAAGTTGCGTAATCCAGCCAGGATAGCGAATGGAATTTTTTCATCAATTTGACAGGCAGGTTCCTGTTACCATCAGGAAGCTCGACTGAGTATGTTTTCTCTTCAAGTTCTTCATAAATGTAAGGGCCAAAATAAGGCTGGGTAACACCGCCGAGGAAGTTCCAGCCGATAGATTTAAACTTCTGAGAAATGCTGGCCTCTACCTCATGGATATCAGAGCCGCTGGCATTGAAAGGGAGCGATTTTAACGACTGCAAAAGGTTCATTTCAGCAGTTTTTTTGTCTATCCGAACTGCCATCGTTTCAATGTAGTAGTCATAATAAGATGATAAAACATCTCTTACCCAGGTGATGTCAGTTTTAAATCGCCGATACGGCTTATTTCTAAAAAACCTGTTCTCTACCTTTCCGGTGAATTTAACAATACTCTTTGAAGGGTTATTAATGCTTTTCAGAAAGGCGTATCCACCCTTAACATCGCCTGTTAAACAGTATTTTATATATTGATTTATTGCTTCTTTGAGCTTCATTTCAGTCATTCCGGTTGTGTGGAATTTTGGCCATAAAATTGACTACCTGGAGACGAGGGCTATATTCGTTCACTTTGTGTCAAACGCAGGAAACAAACCTTTACTTTTGTATTACTCGATGACCCACACATACTTGCGGTAGAACTCGGTATCCGGTTCCTTGATGATCAGGAAAAGAAGTTGCTGGCGGTCTGTTCGACGAAGCTTCGGTTGAAAGCGCCCTGTAGAATCGGGCTGGTGGATCTCGACGGAAAACGTCGCGCCATGCATCTCAACGGGATCAGCCGTATATATCACCGGCCATGCCGGGGACGTCGCCAATGCACGGGTGTCGCTCGCCGCAGCGGGGGCCTCGCCTGGCTCGCGCCTTTGTTGGACCGGGAGGTTCTGGGGCCGCAGTCGTCGGAGTTGATAGTTGATGCCCGCCTGGTAGGGGATGGGTGCCTGAGTCAGCGGAAACTCTGTCGTATGGGCGGTGTCGTCTGCCACCAGCAGTCGACAGGTGAAGCCCTCGGGTTGGTCCGTGAAATAGACACTCTCAGCGGGATAATCAGCGCCGTTGATTGTCAGAACAATGAGCTGACGGGCTGCATCGGCCATTTTCCGCAGGTGCTCGATGCTCATCTCGACCGTCGGTCCGTCCGGGATCTGATGCCATTCGCGCTCGAGCACCTGCAAATCCGATTGGACCGGAACAAGGGAATGGCTAGGTGATTCGTCGACGTAGCCGTCAGAAAAGGGCGATCCGGTGGCCACCTGACTGCCTTGGCATATTAAAAAGCAAAAGAACAGAAGAACGATCCGAAAACCATCACGAATCAATGATTGTTGCATTTGCATTCCCTGTCTCCGGTTTTTCCAGAACCATACCGCGGTGTTATAGAAAATTCAAAAAGCTGTCCCAAAAAGCGAAAGGTCAGATCTATTTATTTGGGGGCTTTTGAGCCTGCGTAAAGCAAGTCTTATTTACCATCCACGGCGCAATTTCATAGCGTTGTTTTCAATCCGTGATTGGAACAATAATTTTTAACGGGAGTTTACCTAATGAATTGTCATTAACAATTACTGCAGGCCTGACCTTTTGTATTTCAGCACCAATGGTTGGATCAAGATTAATCTGCCAGATCTCACCTTGCTTCATAAAACGACTCGAAATCTATTGCAGTAAAGGCTGTTAATTCTTTGTCTGACTTATAATCTTCAAGCAAGGCATCTGCCGCTTCTTCCATATTTTTTTTGATTGCGGCTTCCCGGATGTTTTTTAAAGTTTTTTCAACGATCAGCATCCGGTCGCTTACTGGTAGCTTTTTTATTGCATTTAAAATTTCTTTTGTCCCCATATTACACCTCTTGAATTCAATACCATAAAATTATAACAGATCGGGCAGTGGTTGTATGAAGAAAGTTGCCAGGGTTCAGCTGCCCTTTGCTTTTGATGAATAAACAAGAGTTTTGAGCCGTCTTGCGGAAGATGTTTCCGGGCGCTTATACAGGACTGGCTGATCTTTTTCACTGGCCATTCAGGTTTGATGATTGATTTATGCGGGTTTCAGCTTTTTTCTAGGTGTTGTCCGGGAACGATTTCCGGAAAAAGGTTCCAGCGTTTGAGATACCCGGTGGGGTTGAATTCAAACTCCAGAATGATACCGGATTTCGAAAAGGTCATAATCGTCTCGTCTGCGTCAATATCTTCTGTTACCGGTGTTCCAAAAATCTGCCTGACAAATTCTCTGGTTGTCTTCTGATTGAAGACGGCCTTGTCTCTTACAACCGGTTGTGAGAATGAAAGGCCCGGAAAATCAGGCAGAAATTCATCGGGGCCAATAAAAAAGGCGACATAATCAAGTTTGTCGCATTCAAATTCAATCTGGAAACCGGAACGGGCATAGAGAAGTTCACAGTTTTCGCTGCTTTTCCAGGTAAATTTGTCCGGTTTGCCGAAAAAACGCGCCTGTTGCAGGTTGCAACCAAATTTCAGGGGGCCGGAAAGCATTCCTGACTGGTCTATCTCGGGCAAAGAAACTGTTCCGGCCGGCCAGTCGCGTGTCGGATCCTTTTTGAAACGCAGAAACAAATCGAAGATGCCCATTAGTAATCCTGCTGACAAGAATTAAAGAAATCGTAAGTGTTCGCGGGGTAGTATTTCCCAAAGCTCTGATGGCCGGTTCCCAAAAATTTGTTTCTCATCCTTGACCTCGCATGCCAGAAATCGCATCAGATATTAAGTTTTACCTTCCGAGAAGTCCATCCCTGATTCCGGGCAAACCTGCATTATTGCCGATGTAAACAGAGAACAGGGCGTCGGCAAACTCCTTCCCTGCGATTGTTCCACAGACTTTGCCCTTCATCG
>JAKQKW010000346.1 GCA_029560455.1 Candidatus Rifleibacteriota bacterium | reverse complement strand
CGAAAAACTGCTGCGTGACGCGGCGGTTTCACTGATGACCGGCACCACCAGCAAAATGCCGGCCGGCGCTTTCGATGTTATCGCCATCAGCAATTCGGTTCTGCAGGAACTCATCAACCTGCCGGCAATGCTTGAACTTTCAGGGCTGCCGCTGACGCTCGCCGGTCGCGCCCGCCAGGGTTCGCCGCTCGTCATTCTTGGCGGCAGCAATTCTTTTGTTCACTCGATTCTGCATGGCTGCTCGGGCAGCGAAGCCGATGGGGCAGGCCTCGTCGATGGCGTCGTCATGGGCGATGGCGAACGGGTGTTTCGCCGGTTGCTCGAAATGGTACGCGACCAACGTGCATCTGACCGCCTGGCGCTGCTCGAAATGCTTGCTGACCAGGTGCCAGGGTTTTACAACCCCGCAGCCTTCAGACAGGTGTTTGCGACTGATGGTTCACTGGCTGCGGTTGAGTCGGTCAACGGCAATTTTAAACCGGTTGCCAGCAGCAAGAGCGGCTGTCGTGCCGATTCAGAAACTTTTACCGGTGGACCTTTGCTCTATGATGGTGCCCAGACTTCGCACGTCATCGTTTCGGCCGGCTGCCCTTCGTTCTGTTCCTTCTGCAAAGAATCCTGGGAACAGAAGCCCTACCGCGAAAACAGTTTCGAGAGAGTGCTCACCGCGGCGCGCTCTCTGAAAGCGAACATGGGTCTGCGCGAAATTTCGTTGATGACCTTCAATGCCAATACCTGTTCCGATATTTTTCAACTGGTCGAGCGCCTTTCAACGATGTTCGACCGGGTCGCGATCAAAAGCCAGCGCTTCGATGCGGTGGTGAATTCACCCGAACTTCTCGACATGCAGTTCGAAGCCGGCAAACGCACCTATACCTGCGCCATGGAAGGTATAAGCGAGCGTTTGCGCACCATGCTGCAGAAAAACCTCGACGAGAAAACCATTCTTGCAGGTATTGACCTGTTGCTGGCGCGAAACATGCGGCAGATGAAGGTTTTTCTCATTGCCACCGGCTACGAAACTGCTGCCGATATTGAAGAATTCAGACTGTTTCTCGAAAAGGTGAAGGGGCGCTGCCAGAACTCGGGTTCACGGCCACGCCTGACCTTTTCGTTCGCGACCCTTTTCCGGGCGCCACAGACGCCGATGCAGTTCGCTCCAGTGCGACCTGCCGAAAATGTTCTCGCACAGCTTCTTAAAAAACTGACAGCGGTTGTTGACACAGCCGGTTTTGAAGCCCGCATCAGCAGCGGGCCTGAAGATGCACTGGTTTCCGAATTCATCGCTTTTGCTGATCGTCGCCATACGCCGCTGCTTGTCGAAGCCTCTATCGCTCAGAGCTTTCGCTATCGTGGCGAAGTCAGCCGCCGGGTTCTCGAATTCTGGCGGGCGTCGCTGAAAAAACGCGGCCTGCGTTCCCTGTCAGAGAGCGAAAGAAACGCTGAAACGGTCATGCCATGGGACGACATCGATACCGGCGTCGCAAAAAGTTTTCTGTTCAGAACCTGGCAGAATCTGCAGAATGGCCGCGAAATCAGGGCCTGCATCGCGTCACCGTGGGGTGGGGGAACCTGTTCCGGTTGCGGTGCCTGCCCATCGAGCGCCGAAATTTCGCAATTGACTGCCATGGGCCCCGACGCCACCCGCTAACTCAAGGTCAGCCCGCCGACAGTAAGGCAGACTACCTGGCTGCTGTTCAATATCCCCGAAAAATGGGCCTTCTGCAGTCGTGACTTTATCAGAGCCGCACTTGCCCGCCGCCTGATGCTCGATTTTCCTGAGCTCGTCGATGTCTTTCTCTCTGTCGACCTCGTCGAACCCGATTTCTTCGCCTGGGGCCAGGCAATCGCCCGCGTCAATTTTTCTGCTGCCGTCAGACTGGCACTTAAGCCGCCCGCGACTCTTTCACCTGACGATATCTGCCTGATCAGAACCATTACTCCGGCGAAAAAAGCCGAAGAAACCGCTTTTCCGGTACAGCTCGAAGCCGCCGGTGCCGATACCGCACCAGATCCGTCGATTGCCCGTGACATCGACGCCCTGCTGACCCGCTACGCGCTGAAAAATCAGAAACAGCGCGCCAACGGCTGGCTGAACTGGCAGATCAACCCCGGCCAGGCTCGCAAGGCCGGCCTCGAAAAGCTCAGCCTCGACGAAAGCACCGGTCGCCTGCGCCTGACCCTGATCAGATGGCCCGAACTCTTTCTCCTCAATAAACTCGCCGCCTCCCGCCCCCTGCACACAACCCTCCCGGGCTGCAACGACTGACCGGCCTTAAAAGGTAGAAGGTTTTCGCTTCTTCCTGATGACTGGCAAAATAACTTGATATCGGCGGGGCAGAAAGCTTATAATCTTCTGATTGTAGTTAAAAGAAAACAGGCCATGGCCAGAACAAAGCAAGGAAGGAAAGGTTATGAGAATTGCTGTTCATCCAATGTCTGAAAGCGAGCTCAAGCCCCTGATGCTTGATACCAGCAAACTGGGCTTCTGCAAGTATTTCACCGATCTCATGTTTACCATGGATTTTACTGAGGAAGACGGCTGGAATAACCCGCAGATCCGGAAATTTCAACCCTTTTCAATCGATCCCTCGACACTGGTGCTTCACTACGCCCAGGAAATCTTTGAGGGCCTGAAAGCGTTCAAGGGCAAAGACGGCGTTATCCGTTTTTTCCGCCCGGAAATGAATGCAAAGCGTTTCAACCGCTCGGCTGACCGCCTCTGCATGCCGCATTTCCTCGAAAACGACTTTCTTGAGAGCATCAATGCCATCGTGTCGCTCGAACAGCGCTGGGTGCCTGAAAGTAAAGGCGCCGCCCTCTACATCAGACCCTTTATGTTCGCCACTGACAATGCTCTCGGCGTGCGCGCTTCTTCGAACTATGTTTATTGCGTGATTCTCAGCCCGGTCGGCCCCTATTACCAGGAAGGCTTCAACCCGGTAAGTCTCTACGTCTCTGACGAATTCACCCGCGCTGCCAAAGGTGGTCTCGGTGAAGCCAAAACCGGCGCCAACTGCGCCGCCAGCCTGCTCGCCGGCCGCAATGCCCGCAAAAAAGGCTGTGCCCAGGTTCTCTGGCTCGATGGGGCAGAGCACCGCTACATCGAAGAAGTCGGTGCCATGAATATCTTCTTCGTATTCAACGGCAACACTCTTGTTACCCCGAAACTCAACGGCAGCATTCTTGCCGGCGTTACCCGCGACAGCGTGCTCAAACTCGCTCCAATGCTTGGTCTGAAAGCCGAAGAACGCACCATTTCGATCGACGAGGTTATCGGTGGCATCGCTACCGGCTCGATCACCGAAGTGTTCGGTACCGGCACCGCCGCCAGTATCTCACCGGTCGGAAACCTGCAGTATCGCGGTGCAGACTATGTGGTTAACAGCCGCAAGGTTGGCCCGATCGCTCAGCAGCTCTATGATACGCTGCTCGGCATTCAGTATGGCGAAATCGAAGACACCTTCGGCTGGACCGTACCGCTGCAGGCGCCTGAACAAAAAGTTCTCACCGTGTGAAACTGCTCGACGCTCTTCCACTCAGGCACCCCGATGCCGCTCATGTCATCGGGGTGGCTTTGTCTGCCGCCGAAATCATTGAAAACATCTACGCCGGCGACTTCGAGACCGAGTTCAAGGCTGGCGAAGAGCCGGTAACCATCGCTGACCGCCAGTCTGACCGCCATATCATCGATCGGTTGCGACAGCGGCATCCACATGACCGCATTCTCAGCGAAGAGCACGGTCTGAATACGCCACCGGCTCACAATGACCGCGTGTGGTTCATCGACCCGATCGACGGCACACGCGAATTTATCCGCAAGTCCGGTGAATTCGCCATTCAGATCGGTCTGGCTGTTGCCGGGCGTCTGCAATTTGGTCTTGTCTATCAGCCGATTGGTAAAAATCTCTATGTGGCCGCTGCCGGCGAAGGCTGCTGGTGGCACAGCCCGGCACAGGGCTGGCAGCGTCTGCAGATTGGCCGTCGCGGCTCAGAACTTCGCCTCGCCGTCAGTCGTTCGCACCCATGCCGCCTCGGCAAAAACATTCACGACCGGCTTGCCGGCACCGCTGTTTTTTCCTGCGGCGGCGTTGGCTTGAAGCTGATGGCAATTGCCCGGGGTTTCGCCGATTATTACGTTAACAGCTCGAACCAGACTAAAGCCTGGGATATCGCTGCCCCCGAAATTCTTTTCTGCGAAGCGGGTGGAGTGGTGAGCGATCTGATCGGCGGGTCATTCAGCTACGACCCGACTGACTACCGTCATCGAAACGGGCTTCTTGCCACCAGCGACCCCGAACTGCACCGGCAGGTGCTGGCAATTTCAGGCAGCTGAAAATTCACCATTAACAACCCGGCGACACCTTCCGATGAAAAGGATGTGAATCCTTGAAACGGAAGGTGATTTTATCATGATCGATATGAAGGTCTGGCTGGAACGCAATTTCGCCAGTCGCAACTACGATGACCCCGATGTCGACCCCGATCTGGTCGCCGGTCGTCATAAAAAGGCCGTGGCCAACGCCAGGTCACTGCTCAGACAGCAGCTGAAGCAGCGGCTCGGTGAAGCCCTTGACCGTGGCCATGCCGAAGAGCTCGCCGTGCGGGAAGAAATAGCTGTGCGGAAAAAACTTTTCAGCTGAGAATCACTGCCGGTGAGTTTTCTGACCAGACTTTCTATGCACGGTGCAGAGGGCACCAAAAAAAGTTGCAGGTTGAAAACTGATCGGCCCCGCCGCGGAATTTTTTCCGTCAGGCTGGCTTCAAATGGTGCTTGTGAACAAAACACAAGATTTGCAATCGGAACATTTTAACTTTTATAATTGCCCCACCCAAGCAGACCATAAAATTTTGAGGTAGTAATGAGTAATTCAGTAGCAGTGCCAACCTTGACCCCAATCATTGAAGAAAACCACAGCAGCGCCGCCGCACCGGTAACCGAGACCACCGTGCAAAAACCGGTTCTCAAAGTGGTGCCCCCGCAGCCGACTGAACCCCCTACACTCGAAACCCTCACCCGCATGTATGCTGATCAGCACCGCGAATGCTGGTTGTGCGAAGGAATTTCAAAAAAGATCGCCAGCGGCAAGGAAATTTCCGAAGACGACAACTGGCACTTTACCTCGTGCGTCCTCAGCTGGGAATACCTCCACCGCCAGAACAGCTGACCTTGGGCTAAAAATACGCTTTTGTCTTTCATTCCTCAGAGTAGTTTTTTCTCTCTGAGGAATTGTCGTTTGCCAATAGTTTGGTTTATACTTTAAAATCTAATCAAAAACAAGGCGGGCAACAAAATGCGTAGAGAATTCAATGTGATAATCGAAAAGGATGCTGAGGGGTTTTATGTCGGATCAGTTCCGCAACTGAAGGGTTGTCACAGCCAGGCAAAGAGTATTGATGAATTGATGAAGCGCATGACAGAGGCCATCGAACTGTGCCTTGAAGTTGAGAAAAATGACCCGATTGTTTCTGAATTTGTTGGAGTCCAGAGAATAGTTGTAAATGCATGATCAAGACTCCAAGAGTTACCGGCAAGAAGCTGGTTGCAGCTTTGAAAAAGACCGGGTTTATTCAGATTAGAAAAAAGGGTTCTCATTGTTTTTTAAAACACCCTGATGGAAGATGCACTGTTGTGCCGGTTCATGCAGGAGAAATTCTTGGCGTTGGGCTTTTGTGCCAGATTCTTGCCGATTGTGAAATCGATTCAGAAGCTCTGATCGAGCTTCTGAATTAAAGAGGTAATGTGTTTTTCACTGAGATGAAGAATTCTTGAATCTGCTATAATTAATTCACTGCTGGTTGTCGATTCTGATAGGAGAATTCGAAACATTTTTTATCGCCTTCAGGAGGGCCTGGTTGAAACGTGCATTGTGGTTTGCCGGAATAATGACCCTTGGG
>JAKQKW010000319.1 GCA_029560455.1 Candidatus Rifleibacteriota bacterium | reverse complement strand
ATAATGCAATCAATTGTCATCAAAGCTATGGCAATTCAATACTTGTCAGCATCAGGCCAATCTGTTATTCTTTAGTTAAGGGTTCGGAGATTTTCCGAAGGTTGTATGAATGGTCGGGCCGCCATTCGCAGACGCGGGTGGCGGCTTTTTCGTGTACGAATCACGATAAAAAGCCCGCTTCACTCAACGAATGCGAATCGCGTGCAAACTGCATGTCTTTTCGTTATTCAAGTGTGCAAAGGAGCCGACCAATGTCAGAATACAATCAGTCAGAGTATGAACGCGAACCCGAAAATGCTCAACAAAACCAGGCCGACTCAGGTACCGAAAATGTTGTGGGCGAGATAAAGGCCAAGCTTCTTTTCTTCGTCGTGGCAGTTGTCTTAATTTTCATAATCAAAATTTTCCTGCTCTGAATCAAAAGGCCCGGGCTTTAAGCCCGGGCCTTTCTCTTACAAAGAATTTAAAGTTATTTAAGCGGATAGTAACCTGCAAAGATCTTGCCGGCAATCTCGGCGAATTTTTTCTTCTGTTCGGCATTCAGCTGCTTGTTGGCGGCTTCCTGCAGACAGCGCAGAAAACGCAGGTTTTCGGTGGCGACGTCAACCGGGTAACCCTTGATGGTAAAGCAGCCCCAGCCCTTTTCGGTGAGTCTGACGCGCGGGTATTTGAGCATGTCGACCGCAAAAAAGTTTCTGATGGCCTGGCGCACTGCGGTTATAACGAGTTTGTCGACAGTTTCGGCATTCAGGGCCAGACGCAGCTGCCAGACGAACGAACGCATCGGGTTCAGCGAATTATGACCTTCTGAAAGCATGTGCTTAACCCGTTTGTCGCCTTTTCTGATTTCTTCGAGATAACCGGCAAGGGTTCTATCCTGGCTGAATACGCGTTTCATATCCTGCGGCACATCGTTGTATTTATGCAGGTTTATGCACTTGGTGTAGCCATTGGCAATCGAAACATAATCGGCAAAAAATTCGTTCACTGCCAGAATATTCGAGCTGATAAAGAAAATCTGAATGTTGGTCCATTTTTTCTTCGGGTTGTTCTTGTTGAGAATTTCTTTGGTGATCTGATGAAAAACATGGTGACCGTATTCATGCACGGTCGTATCGAGATAGCGATGCAGAGAACCGGGTTTGGTGACCGGCACCCACAGAACCGCCTTGTCAGGCGAATACGCGGCGCTCTTGAAAATCATGTAATTGTTCAGCTGGTCGCCGACCGGTTTGTCGAGACCCTGCTCGATTTCGTTCTTTTCGTTTTTGATGATGTCGAGAACTTCCTGCAGGACTTCGCCTTTGATCGAAGCGGGGTTAACGAAATATTTGCGCTTGATGTAATCGGGAAAGGGGTTGAGAAAGAAGTAGTCGTCATCGAGTTTGTCGGCCATGTGCGCGAATTCGTAGCCTGAAGTGCTGCAGAAAACCAGGCCGCTGTTTTCCTCGTAGGCATCGAGAGCCGCCTTATCAGGCTTCATACCGGCCGCCAGCCACATATCACGTGCCGGAAAGTCAGTATCAGTATAGAACCTGATATGAACGCGGGCATCCATGTTGATACCCCACGAACGCATCAGCTTTTCAGCTTTTCGGAAAGCCTCGATCTGCTTGGTTAAAGACCGTATATCATCGTGCGAAGCCTTGCGGGTACCAAGCATAGAAATGGTGTATGTATCGCCGATATATGCCGTATGCCCGTTCGACAGGGCAAAATCGGCATAAACGCCGCTGACGAAAAACAAAAATACGGCGGCCAGAGCCAACAGAACTGGTATTCGTCTGTTGCAGGCGGTCGATTTGTTCATGTTATTCTCCAGTTATGCAATTGTGATAGATTTAATTATACCTTTAAATGCAAAAACCGCAACTGCCCGACGCCAGAATCGCACCCAAAGGAATCGGTCACATGAATCAACTTTTGCATTATGGAACCGGTAAGTTTTTTATTGCGCAGAGAGCTGTATCTGTTTAAAATAGGCGCGGCGCCCGGAAATGAATATTTCCGGGCCGGTGCCGATTCGATTGCCGGAAACAGCCGTAGCCTGCCAGGGTGAAAATGGCATACGGGTCGCACCAGAAGCTACAGGAGTTGCACTAATATGCTTGTAAGCCTTGTATTTTGTACAATCGGGCTGGTCATTCTCACCTATGCTGCCGACAAGCTCGTTGAAGGCGCGTCAAACCTCGCAATCAATATTGGCGTCAGCAAAATGGTTATCGGTCTGACCATTGTCGCTGCCGGCACCTCTCTGCCAGAACTGGTAGTCAGTGTCAATGCCTCTCTCAAAGGAAATCCGGCCCTTTCACTCGGTAACGTCGTAGGCTCCAACATCATGAATGTGGCGCTTATACTCGGTATTGCCTCTCTCATTCAGCCAATCGCCTGCGAACGCCAGATGGTGCGCCGTGAAACCCCGATCATGATCGCAATGACCGGCCTGGTGTGGTATATGGCCCACACAGGCAATGTTATTACTCCTTACGAAGGTCTTGTACTCATCGGGCTCTTCTTCTGCTACACAATTATGAGCTACATAATCGGCCGACGCGAAAACGCCATCGCCGAAGAAATGAAAGAAAAAGCCGATGAAGTTGTCACTGCTGATGAACAGACAGAAACAAAACCAACCACTCTCCATAACATAATTTATGTATTCGGCGGCCTGGTTGGCCTGGTGCTCGGGGCCGAACTGCTGGTACGCGGCGCAGTGACCATCGCTCAGAGCCTCGGTATTTCAGACGAAATCATCGGCCTGACCCTGATAGCCATCGGCACCTCGCTGCCCGAACTGGCCACCTCGGTTGTCGCAGCCCGTAAAGGCCAGTCAGACATCTCGGTCGGCAACGTTGTGGGCTCGAATCTATTCAATCTTCTGGGCATCGTCGGCTGTGCCGCCACGCTGCCTCTTATCATCCCGGGCGCTACCGAAGCAAACTATCTGATCGTTTCAAACAACATGCTCGGAATTCACATTCCGCTGATGTTTGTCGTCGGTCTCGGGGTTCTGCCACTTATGCGCACCGGCATGAAAATTGTCAGACTCGAAGGCGCCTTTCTGCTCGCCTGTTACATTGCCTACACAGTCATGCTTTATCAGACCGCCGGCTCAGAAGCTCCGGCACCGGCACCCGCGCCAGTACCGGCAGTTTCAATTCAGGCCCCGGCGCAGGGAAATGGCCAGACCGCCACGGCAACAGCTGTAACAGCGCAACCCACCCCGGCCGCCGCAGTTATCGACAATACCCCGGTTCCTGAACCTGCCAGTATTTCCGGCAGCACTCCTTACCCCGCACTGCAGATTCCGCTTGCCAGTGAAACTTCTGGCATCAGCCCGGAGCTGCCGACTGCTGCTTCTGCTGCAGTGACAACTCCCTGACTTTTTACCAGGTTAACAAACAAGCCCGGCAGACGCAAAATCTGCCGGGCTTGTTTATTTAAACGAAACGGTCTTATTCTTTGAGGTCGTTGAGCAACTGCAGGTTGAGAGCCAGCATCGACATCAGCAGCTGCTGTGCTTCGGCCCGCGTCATGTTGTCGAGCTGACCGAATGAGAAATTGCGCCTGAACACCTGAAACTGAGCTTCTGACATGTGTCTGAGCTGGCGAAGCTCGCGGCGGTGCAGCCGGTTCATGGTCTCAAGCTGCTCACGGGAAACCTTTACTTCTGTTTCAGCCTGCATCATCTCCGAACCCCAGACCGGTGCGGTCTACCGGCGTCTTTTTCGCCTTGCGTTTTACCAGCAGCTTGCCCTGACGGAAAGTATCTGCCAGCGCGAGAGGTATTTTCATTTCGGCCTGCACCAGATTGGCGCGGGCTTCCTGTTCAGCAGCGCGGTTTTCCTGGGTCAGGGCCATGGCAAGAGCGCGGCGCCCTTCGGCTCTGGCCTCACCGACTTTTTTGTCAGCGACCGCCTGAGCATTTTTAAGGTGAGCACCAATGTTACGGCCCACGTCGATATCAGAAATGTCGAGAGAGACGATCTCAAAAGCGGTGCCGGCATCTAGACCGGCCGCAATTACATGCTTTGTCAGAATTTCAGGCTTGTTGAGCACAACCGAGTGTTTCTCGGCAGAACCGATGGCAGAAACGATACCTTCGCAGACGCGTGCCAGAATCGTGTCTTCACCGGCACCACCGACCATGGTCGCCAGGTTGGCTCTGACGGTGATATTTGTATGCACAATCAGTTCGATACCATCTTTGGCGATACCATGAATTTCAGGGGTTTTGAGAACTCTCGGCTGAACGCTCATTTTAACGGCATCATTGACGTCACGACCGGCCAGGTCTATGGCTGCCGCCCGTTCGAAGTTCAGGTCGATGTTCGAACGGCTGGCGCTGATGAGCGCAGAGATGACGTTGGTGATGTTTCCGCCGGAGAGAAGATGCACTTCGAGGCGATCGAGCTGCAGCGGCAGACCGGCCTTGCGCGCTTTAACATAGTTTTCAATAATGAAATCGGTCGGAACATTGCGCAGTTGCATCGCTATAAGTTGCATTGGCGAGCAGGGTACATTCGCCGAAATGCAGTTGATATAGGTCATGAACGGAAATAACTTCACCAGATAGCCCAGCACGATGACGCCGATGACCATCAAGGCAATAATCAGAAGATGCATTTGGTGTTCCCCTTCGATTTCAACTTTATTACCTGAATATCCTAACCGATTTTTACAGATCAGGCAACAAGCGGCAAGTCGCTGTTCAATATTGCTTCATGCATAAGCTGAGCCGAACTTGTTCATCGGCCCTGCCCGGCAGTCGAACCATTTTTTCTTCGCTGCGGTCAATAATCACTATTCATTTTGCGCGAAAAGGCAAGTGGCAACAAAATGATACTTTTTTTGGTACATAAAGATTGACTAAAATCTGGAATATGTTAGATTCTTTATGGTAAAAAATTCACGAACACCAAACATTTGCAGGAGGCACTGATTTTGAAACAGACTATCTGTAATGACATTTACTGGGTCGGAGCGCTCGAATGGAGCAAAGACCATTTTCACGGTCACGAACTTTCGATCCGCCACGGCACCAGCTATAACTCATATTTCATCAACGACGAAAAGAAAGTGCTCATCGATGTGGTGCGCGATTCGCATCTTTCAGATCTGGCCGATCACATCAGTCAGTTCTGCAAGGTCGAAGAACTCGACATTCTCATCATCAACCACGCCGAACCCGATCATGCCAGCGGTCTGCCCAGACTGCTGCAGATGAACCCGAACATCGAGATCTACGTCAGCCGCGGCGGCAAGATTTCGGTCACCAGACATTTCCCCGGTGCCGAAAAAAATCTCAAAGTCGTAAAAACCGGCGACGAGATCAAAATCGGCAAACGCACCCTGCGCTTCTTCGAAGCTCAGATGCTGCACTGGCCCGATACCATGTTCACCTACTGCCCCGAAGACAAGATACTTTTCTCAGCCGACGCCTTTGGCCAGCATTATGCCGCCCCCGAACGCTTCGCTGACCAGATAGATCAGAAGGGCCTGTGGTTCGAAGCCGAAAAATATTTCGCAAATATTCTCACCCTTTATTCACAGCAGATTCTCAAAAAAATCGATGAATTCCTGAAACTTGGCTGGGAAATCGCCATCATTGCTCCGGCACACGGCGTCTGCTGGCGGCAGAACCCGACTCAGATCGTCGAAAAATACGTGCAGTGGGCAACCGGCGAACCGCAGAAATCTGCCGTAATCATCTTCGACACCATCTGGGGCGGCACCGAAAAGATGGCGCGCGCCATCGCCGAAGGGCTCGAAGACGAGGGCGTTTCATACCGCATGTTCAACGCCGGCGCCGCCGACCTGGCCGATACCATGACCGACCTTCTGTCGTGCCGCGCTCTGGTAGTCGGCTGCCCGACCCGCAACAATAAACTGCTGCCGACCCTTGCCCTGTATATGGAAGAAATCAGCGGCCTGCGCTTTAAAAACAAAATCGGCATGGCTTTCGGCACCTACGGCTGGAGCGGCGAAGCGGTCAAACGCCTCGAAACCTTCATGCAGGAAGCCGGGATCGAAGTCGTTATTCCCGGTTACAAATGCCAGTTTGCCCCGAGCCCCGAAGATCTCGCGAAATGCCGCGAAATGGGGCGTGAGCTCGGCCAGAAGATCAAAGCAGCCTGAAAAAATGCTCGATAAAACGAGGCAGCCTCTCCTGTCGGGGGGCTGCCTTGTCGTTTTTCTGCTGCTGGTCGCCTGCCGGGTTTTTGCCCAGCCCTACGACCTGCCGATACGTGTCATTGCCCGAGCCGACACCCACCGGCTCTATTACAACTATTACAGTATCAGAGAGTGCCTCGACATCTACAACGACGACAATCTCAAGCCGCTAATCGTTACCGGAGTCACCGCGAGCACCTGGCGCGGCCACAAAAAAGACGTCATGGACGACGACTGGTTCGCTGACCGCCGACCGGTAACCATCAAACCCGGAACGGTCTACCGGGTTGTCGAGCGCAAGCGCGTGGTAATCGGCATGTTCAAGCGTGACTGGTGGGTACGCTGGATAAAATTCAAAATTATGACCAACCGCGGCGAATTCGAGAGCAATTTCGTCGCTTCGCCCTTCAAAAAACCCGGCGAACTGCGCAACGAAATTCATCAGCCGCAGATCGACACTCTCAGTGAACCTCAAGGGCTCACTCCAATGCAGAAAAGGCTGCCAGTGCCATGATAAAAACCGACTGTCACAATCACAGCAACTACTCACAGGATTGCCGCGAAACTCCGGAACAGCTTGTCGAGGCGGCCTTAACCCGGGGCATCGATGTGATGGCAATAACCGATCATGCCGATTTTGCTCAGGGCGATTCGATTTTCGACCCAGATACCTATCTCGCTCATCTGCACGCACTCAGCGGCAAAATCAACGGCATGACTCTACTGTGCGGCGTTGAACTCGGGATTCAGGCCGAACACGCCGAACTCTGCCACCGATTCGTTGCCGGCCGATCGTTTGACTTTGTCATTGCCTCGATGCACCGGGCGCGTGAGCTTGATTTTTACTACGGCGAATTTTATAAACAGCACAGCAACATAGAAGAATGCTGGAAAATCTATCTCGAAGAGTCGCTGCGGGCAGTACGGGCTTTTTCCGATTTCGATGTCTTTGGCCACATCGATATCATCAGACGTTACAGCCTGACACGCGGCACCCTGATTCCAGAAACACTGCAGCCTCAGCTCGACGCGCTCCTTTCCTGGCTGATCGAGCATGATAAAGGCATCGAAATCAACACTTCCGGAATACGCTACGGCCTCGACAGTTTTCATCCGCACGTCTCGATTTTAAGACGTTTTCGTCAGCTTGGTGGCCGGATAGTTTCCATTGGGTCTGACTCACATGGCTCGGCTAGCATCGGAGCAGGCTTTTTTGAAGCAATTGAAATGCTCCGGTCAGAGGGCTTCACCAGCTTTGCCACTTTTCACAGGCGCCAGGTCAGACTTCACCCGATCACCTGGTCATAAAACAAGCCTGTAGGCCAAGTTACAAAGGGGTTCGCTTTTTCGGAGCATTCTGCTAAGATAGTCTGCAGAGATATTTTTGTCAGGCCCGGCATAAATTTCTGCCAGACCTGCGTCAGGGCAAGGCCCCAGGAAAGGACTGCAGAATATCATGGAAAAACCTCCCGATCTTTTAAACTCATCGGCACTCAAAGCAAACATGGCCACCACGGCGGCCCAGGTCGAGATTCCCAAAAAGTTTGCGCCACTGCTGCGGGCAGTTGAAGATTTTTACGGCGTTCACAAACGCATACAGGAACTTCTGACCGAGCTGAACCACCCGTTCGTGAACTGGGAATACGTCACCGACAGTCTAAAAACCTTTTCGGTAAACGACTTCAGCAAATTCAACGTCCACGCGCAGGCGGCTGAAGCGATCAACTGCGTTCTCGACATCTATTTCCAGGTCATCGACAACGCCAGTGAAAGCCGCATTGTTGACAAAGCCCTGCGCTTTCTCTTCGATTTTCTCGATACGGTCTTTTCTGAAAGTGGCATTCACGTCGAGAGAAATCTACCCCTGGTAGACGCAGCCTGTGGTCGACTTCTCAGCCTCGCAGCCCACCCTGACTTGAAACTGAAAAGATGTTCGGCGCATATCAAGTTTCTGGTTCGCAGCCATAATACGGTTATCGAGCGACTCAAAAATTTTGCGGCACTGGCTGAAGTGACTTTTGCCCAAACCTACCGGCACTGGCTCAATCAGATTGATCCGACCACATGGTTCGACCACAACTCGCTGGCCGGGCTGACCGCCAGCGAAGAATACGACCCCGAGACCCCGGCCCGCATCCGGCGGTTAAAGGAAATGCTCGAGCCACTATCGCATAATAACCTGCAGCAGCTGCTCGATAAAATAAATTCTGCCACTGACCGGGCCGCTCCAGATTTTTCAAGACTGCTGTCAACTCCAGATTACCAGCAGATTCTTGATGCCTATATCAAAATTGCTGACCAGATCGAGCGCGAGAATGCCTTTGGCAACCAGCGCTATCTCACCAAGCTCGATTATCTGTTCAATATTGTCGGCTCGGCGACCCTCGAAGAACTGCACACCCAGTCACTGCAGGAAATAAACCGTTCTCTCAGCCTTGGCTTCGCCGAGGAGCCAGAGAACCGGCGCGCCTCATTCATCATGAAAATCTGCGTGACCTTGAACGATTTTGCTTGTCAGAAGCGCTTTCGCAGCATTTTTCTCAGCTGCATTCTCACCATGGCCCGTGACGTTGTAAAAACCGATAACCGCCAGATGCTCGAAATTCTCATCGATGCCATCATTCAGTCTGGGTTTCAGTATCCTGAGGTATCTGGCAGCAATTCAGAATGGCAGATTCAGGTCAACCCCGATCACATCAGAAACATTCGCGTCTGGATGGAAATTATCGCAATGAAACCGGCCTGGACCCGCAAGCTGCTTTCAGCACTGATAATCAACCTCAAGCTCGGCGGTGTACTGATTCGCGATACCGACCTTTTTCAACGCGATATTTCGGCTTATCTGAATGCGGGAATTGCTCACAATCTGAATCTGTCAAAACAGCTTCTGCGGCTTTTTCCGGCTTTCTTCAATGAAATCGGCGCCGAAGGCGAGCTGCGCGAAATTTCTACCCGCGCTGACGAATTGTGCTCACGGCGCGATATTCTCGTGCACTTTATCCGCAAGCAATCGCATGTTGAGAGCAACAACAACCTTGTCAATTTTCTGGCCGCCAGCTTTCAATTCTGGGTAACCGGCAACCATGAGCTTATCAGACCGTATGTTCCGGTCGAGGTGCTTGAGCAGATCGATACGGCGGGAGAGTATTTTACCGGCCTGCACCAGGCCTTTGCGGCGCTTGCCGACGAGGGTCTGCTCGATACTGCCAGGCTGCTTGAAGTCAAAGCAGAAGAACTGAAAACCCGTTTCGACAGTCTGCCGATCACCGATCGCGACCGTAACCGGGCCCGGCACCTGATCAGAATGTTTCAGCTGCTGACCAAAAAATACAACCCGCAGCCGCTCGATCTGCTGAATGATCTCGCGATGGTCAATCTGTTCGAACCGGCTCGAATTAAAGCGCTTGAAAAGCATCTCGGCCGCAGAGATTTTCGTGAAGCTCTGGTTATCGTTCTCGAATTCCGACAACTCCTTCAGGAGATAATTCTAAGCTCTGAAAAAACGACGGCCTCCGAGAACATCTACTTCAAGCGCCATATTGCCGCAGGTATCCCGTCGATGTATGGCGTCTACCACGAGCCGAAATTCGATGCTCTTGGCCTTTCGTTGCGTCTTGAAAGCTTCGGAACCTCTCTGTTCGAAATGATGGTGGAAGAAATGGGCCTTACCTTCATCACCAAAAGCACCATCATGAAGATTCATATCTGCCTGCCCCTTTTTCTCAAGGCTCTTGAGATAGAGGGCATCCCGCATCGGCAGATTGCCAGCAAAATCGAATATCTGAAAAGCGGGCTCGGCATCAAGCTCTTTTCTATCGATCAGTATCTCGATATTTTCCTTGGCATTTCCAAGGCGATTCAGAACATCATTCGTGATTTCTACATCGACACGCACCGCAATAACCTGCCCATCATCATCAGGCAGATGCTGCAGCGTGACTGCCCGGGTATAAAAGGCACAGATCCCGACGAAAACACCTGCGTTCTGAAGGTTTCAGAAAACTTTCTGCGCTCGCTGCTTTCTTCGGCATTCAGTCTGCAGGTTCTCGACAATCTGATCAACCGCATTGTAAGAACCCTGCGCGAAGAACTCGAAAAATTCCGCGACAAAAAGGCGATTCTCAACCTCGTAACCACCTACAACCCTGATATCACGGTCTCAAATCTCTATGAGGCCGACCCCAGCATCGACAATGCCATTTTACTCGGGAACAAGGGTTACTGGTTGAAGAGGCTTGCCGCCTACGGGTTTCCGGTGCCGCGCGGCTTCATTCTTACCACCGAAGTTTTTCGCTGTTTCGATGCCCTGATCGGCTACAAGTATATGCTGAAAGACCTTACTCACAGAATTCATCAGGCTGTTGAAAAAATCGAGGAAGAAACCGGGAAAAAGTTCGGTTCTCCGGAAAACCCGCTTCTATTCTCTGTTAGAAGCGGTGCCGCCATTTCCATGCCCGGCATGATGAACACATTTCTCAACGTCGGCATCAACAAATCTGTCTGCGAAAGCCTGAGTACACGCAAAGGTTACGAATGGGCCGCCTGGGACAGTTACCGACGTTTTCTACAAATGTGGGGAATGAATGAAGGGCTCGATCGCAACTACTTCGATGGCCTGATTGAAGACTTCAAGAAAAAATTCGGCGTCAGCAAAAAACTGCAGTTCAGCCCCGCCCAGATGCGTGAAATAGCGATCTCTTACCGCGAAAACCTCCAGAAAAGAGGAATAAAAGTCTTCGATAATCCTCTGGATCAGCTAAAATATGCCATCCTCAGGGCTTTTCAATCCTGGAATTCAGATTGTGCCAAGCTGTTTCGTCGCCAGATGAATATTTCCGACGACTGGGGAACCGCTGTTGTCGTGCAGACAATGGTTTTCGGCAATCTCGACACCAATTCAGGCTCCGGGGTCACCTTTACCCGCGATCCAAACGGCCAGAACCGAGAGATTCACCTGTTTGGCGACTTCTTTTTTGGCGTTCAGGGCGATGACATCGTCTCGGGTCTGATCGAAACCTACCCGATTTCTGAGTATCAGCGACTTAAAGAGAGACCTTCGGCAACCATGTCACTCGAAACGCAGTTTCCGGAAACCTACAACCGCCTGCTGCAACACGCCACCACCCTGATTGTCGAAAATGGCTTTCCGCACCAGGAAATAGAATTCACCTTCGAGAATGAAACGGCTGAAGGGCTTCATATTCTGCAGACACGCGACCAGTATCAGGAAAAGGAAACCAGAGCCTCTTCATTCTTCGACACTGATGAACTGCACGCTTCGCTGCTCGGCAACGGCGTAGGAGTTGGTGGTGGTGCGCTTTCCGGCAAAGTCGTCTTCTCTGAAAGAGAAATCAGAAAGTCGAAAAAATATGACCCGGACACGCCGCTGATACTTATCAGACCCGATACGGTTCCGGAAGATGTTGGCCTGCTGCTGCAGGTCGAAGGTCTTCTCACCGCCCGCGGCGGCAGAACCAGCCATGCTGCCGTCACGATTCCGCAGCTGAAAAAGGTTGGTGTTGTCGGCTTCAACAAACTGAAGGTCTATGAGGCCGATTCTTACTGCATCATCGCCGGGCGCCTGGTCAAATCTGGCGAGTATCTCAGCATTGACGGCTGGACTGGTGCGGTCTATTTTGGGCAGCACCGGCACGACTGAAAATACCGGCGCGGGCGAAAAAACCCGCGCCGGCACATTTCCCTCAGCGCAAAGATTTATGTGCGTGCACCGTCAGGTCACCAAGGCGATTGGTATAACTGCCGAATTCATTGTCATACCAGCCAAAAATTTTGGCGTGAACGACCGGAATATCGATTTTACCGCCCGGCACCAGGCGCAGAACCTCTTCGGGCAGCCCTGCAATCTGTGAAAGATCGGCTTTGATGAATGCAGTGCGCGTATGATTGAACTGCCCCTCGATGACAACTGCGGCATCGGTGCCGGCCATGTCAGAAGAGACATTCTGAGCATCCGAGTAATGCAGTAGCGGGCTTGTTTCGGACGTCTGCCGGTAAAGGGCATTGATCGATTCGCGTGAAATCAGATTGCCGGTAATACCCTGCTCCGGGCTCGACTGGAAGGTAGCATTGAGAATGATCAAAGATTCGGTACTGGTAGGAATACGGATTGAATCTGCCATGAAACCGATATCTCTCACTTCCGGAATGACCTGACTGAGCGCCTCGGCAGCGTTGGTAGAGGTCAGAATGATATTGTTGAGAAAGCTGCGGCTTTTGCGCAGGTCCTTGTCGCCGGCGCCCGGTACGCTGTCGAGAACCGACTGGGTGTTGGTGGCAGCATGCACCGTGGTCATCGAGGCGGTAAGAATAACGCTCGTCGCTGCGTTCTCGAGCAGGGGCTTGACCATATGAGCAAGCCCGGTAGTCGTGCATGAGGCGGCAGAGAGAACCGCATGCCGCGCCGGGTCGAAAGCCCCGTGGTTTATGCCATAAATCAGGGTAACTGCGTCGTCAGGCATTGAAGCTGCGCGGTTCTTGATTTTGAAGGCTGAAGAATTGATCACGACTCTGGCACCGGCCAGCAGATGCCCGCGGATCGAACCCTTCGGGTCTTCCGGGGCAATTGTCGGATCGATGAACTTGCCGGTACATTCAGTAACTACTTCAACGCCGTGCGCGCGCCACGGAATATCTTTCGGGTTACGCGCCTGGCGCAGCACCGTTACCGGGGTCTCGCCGATCATGAGTTTCCCGGCGCTTTCATCAACTATTTTGATCATGGGTTTGGCGTAGTTACCGTAAAGAAATCGGTGCATCTGCCCATAAGTCGAGTCTTTTTCGATGAACTGCGCAACGGCCTCAAGACTGGTGCCTATCTCACGGCCCTGATTAACCACTATGGCGTCGAAATACCTGCGACCGACATGATGCCAGAGGGTCAACTTGCCTATCCGGCCAAGACTGTTGATACCAAGAACCTTCTTTCGCTCACTGAATACCTCGATTGTCATAAAACCATTCCTCTTACCTTTATTTTTCAGGGGCCCGCTTTTTTGCCGGGCCCCTTCAGCCATTCTATTCCTGCTGTCACCTAATTTCAATGAAATCTGGCAATGGCCGCGACAAACCCTGCCCTGGCCGCCAAAAATCGTATTCCCCCCTCTGTGAAGCGAAGTAAAAATGTTTTATAATTTACGCATACTATACAATCAGAGGTAAAAATTAACGGAATTATGCTGAACTTATTTCAGAAAAGCGCCAGACAACCGGTTTTTCTTGCCAACAGAAACTTCATTCATCCGCAGGACAAAATCGTCGTTGACGTGACAGCCGACGGTTATAAACTGCCGGGCATCATCGACGTACATTTTCATGGGGCCTTCGGCTGGGATTTTGTATTTGGCGACCCCGACCGCATCGAGGAAATGCTCGATAAGGTCATGGCCCGTGGTATTACCGGTGTTTTTCCGACTCTGATCACCTGTTCCGAAGAGCAGCGCCTGCAGGCTCTCAAAGACATCGCCATCGTGGCGAAACGCCGCACAAGACCGCCTTTCATTCACGGCATCTATCTGGAAGGCCCTTTTCTGGCCGCCGAGAAACGCGGTTCACACCCGCAGGAATTCCTTTTAAAACCCGACATCGAGCTGCTGAAAAAGTGGCAGAAAGCTGCTGACGGCCTGGTTAAAATCATCACCGTTGCTCCCGAACTGCCAGGGGCAATCGAATTCATCAGCCAGGCGTCAGAATCAGGAGTATTCGTCGCCATCGGCCATTCAAACGCCGACTGGGAAACGACTGAAAAGGCGATTGAAGCAGGCGCCAGACAGGTTACCCACCTTTTTAACGCCATGCCGACCTTTCACCATCGGCAGCCGAATATGCTCAGCCATATTCTCGCAAACAAAAATCTCTGCGTCGAGTTGATCGGCGATTGCGAGCACGTTGCGCCCGAGATCGTCAGATTCATCTATGGTCTTTACGAACCGAATCAGATCATGCTGGTTTCAGATGCAGTGGCTCCGGCCGGTATGCCCGACGGCGATTATGAACTGTACAACACGCACCTGGTCAAGACCGGCTGCCAGTGTTGCCTCAGGGGCGGCGGGCTGTTCGGCGGCGCAACGCTGCTGATCGACTGTCTGCCGAAACTCGCAGAAAAAGCCAATCTTCCGTGGGGTCTGCTTGGCACATCGGTCTGGCGTGTGCCATGCGATCATTTTAAAATCAAACCGCCCGAAACCGAGGTATTTTTCGACACCAGCATGAAATGGCTGGCGACCCGCGTCAATCATCAGGCCTGGTATTACCGCGCCTGAGTGCACCAGGGCCCAGTCAGCGGACTACGAGAAGGTCTTCGCGACCGATGGCGAGTAAAGCGGCGTTGAGAACTGCGAGGTCGTCGTCGAAACCGAAAGTTTCAGAAAAATCGTTTTGCGCGTCTTCGGTGTCGATAAAATACCTGATTGCAATCGAAACGATGTTCTGATGAGCTTCAGGCATGCCGCGAAAGGCCTGCAGCAGTTTTTTGAAAGTCGTCACCATTCTGCCGATCAGCTCAATATCGATGGCCGGGTTATCTCTGCTGCCGGCGACAATTTTTTTCTGATAATCATCGAGGTCGGCACAGAGATAGTTGGCGGTCGCCGAATCGAGAGGTTTAGAATGTCGTGTAGCGATTTTTCTTAGGTTTTCGGGTAACAGACCGAGAAACTTTTGCAATGTTGGTTCCAAGTGGTATCTCCTTGCCTTCATCATCTTTTTTCAGCTCTACAATAAGCTGCAGAAAGGCCTCGGCATCGGCAAAAACCGCTTCGGCCCTGTCATCGATTATATTCAGATTAACAGAATTGCGATCTTTCGGCTCGAAATAAATCTGCCTGAGAATTTCATCGCCACTGCCGAACAGTCGGCCAATATCGGGCAGGCGGTTCTCGGCAAACTCGAAACGCAGATGATTGATGACCCGGGTCACCTTTTTCACGGCGCATTGTGACGCAAGAATACGAATGCGGCTGATCGCGAACAGACCTTCAGCATCGTGCGGCAGCAGACCGAAGCGGTCTTCGCATTCTTCGCGGATTTCGTGCAGAACAGCAACATCAGAACAGCGCGCCAGGCGCGAATAAAGTTCGACTCTGGTTTCCTCGTCGGCAATGTAAGTCGTCGGGAAATAAGCAGTGACCGGAATCTCGACCGCCGCATCGATTTTCTCGAAGTCGACGCGACCGCTTCTGACTCTGGTAACGGCTTCTTCAAGCAGTTCCATGTAAAGCGAGAAGCCAATGCTGGCAATATGACCGCTCTGTGACTCGCCGAGAATGTTGCCGGCGCCTCTGATCTGCAGGTCACGCAGCGCAATTTTAAAGCCTGAACCGAGCGCCGTATGCTCTTCAATGGTTTCGAGGCGATCGGTGGCCTCTTTGGTCAGACGCCGATTCTTTGTATAGAAAAAATAGGCCCACGCCTGCCTTGCCGAGCGTCCCACACGGCCGCGCAGCTGATACATCTGCGACAGGCCCAGGCGTTCGGCTTCGTCAACGATCAGAGTGTTGACGTTCGGTATGTCAAGCCCTGACTCGATGATGGTGGTAGCGATAAGCATGTCAAATTCGCGCTGCACAAATGCCAGCATCGTTTTTTCGACCTGCTCTTCGGGCATCTGCCCGTGTGCAACTGCGATGCGAGCCTCTGGCACAAGTTCGCGCAGAAAAGTCAGCTTGCGTTCAATCGTTTCAACCCGGTTATAGACGTAATAAATCTGGCCGCCACGCTTCAGTTCTTCGATAATGGCGCGTTTGACCCACGCCGGGTCGAATGGCGCAACGTAAGTCTGCACCGGCCGGCGGTCCTGTGGTGGTGTATCAATGATGCTGATCTGCCTGATACCAGACATGGCCATCTGCATGGTTCGCGGAATCGGAGTAGCAGTGAGAGTCAGCACATCGATATGCGCCTTCAGCTGCTTAAGTTTCTCTTTGTGCTTAACACCAAAGCGCTGTTCTTCGTCGATGATCAGCAGCCCAAGGTCACGAAAGCCGATATCTGAAGAAAGCAGGCGATGCGTGCCGATGAGAATATCGAGAGTGCCGGCCTTCGCCTTTTTAAGAGTCTCTTTCTGCTCAGAAGGCTTGCGCAGGCGGCTGACCATGTCAACGCTCACCGGAAAACCGGCGAAGCGTTTCTGAAAGGTCTGAAAATGCTGAAAAGCGAGCAGCGTCGTCGGCGAGAGCACGGCAACCTGTTTGCCACCACAGACAGCCTTGAATGCCGCCCGCATCGCCACTTCGGTCTTGCCATAACCAACATCGCCGCAGACCAGGCGGTCCATCGGGATTGCCGACTGCATGTCTTTTTTTGTCTCGATAATTGCCTTCATCTGATCTGGGGTTTCAGTGAACGGAAAGCGCTCTTCCATCTGCCGCTGCATATCGCAGTCTTCGCCAAAGGCGAAGCCCTGACTGGCGTGGCGTTTGGCGTAGAGTTCGAGCAGTTCGCGGGCAATCAGCTCGACGTTTTTGCTGACCCGGCTTTTCTGACTGACCCAGGCTTTTGAATTGAGGCTGTGAATTTTCGGCACATAGCCTTCATTGCCAAGGTAGCGGGTCACTTTGTGAACCTGGTCGGTCGGCACATAGAGGCGGTCGGTTCCGGCATACTGCAGAAGAATGTATTCGCGGGTATTGCCGCCGGCGGTCATTGTCTGAATGCCGCGGAATTCAGCAATACCATGGTCGGCATGCACGACAATGTCGCCGGGCACCATCTGCTGCAGATTAAAGATATTCTGCTGCGTCGCGTGTTTTCGCACCGGCGCTTCACGGGCCGGGCCAAGATAGATGTCTTCTTCGGCAAAAACCGCAATGCGGCGTTTAAAGTCTTTGAAACCTCGCCGACACGGGCCTTTTAAAAATAGAACCGACCCTGATTTGATACCAAACGGCTGCACCGACGAATGAATTTTGACGTTGCGCTCGCCAATCAACCCACGCAGGTTGTTGAGACGATTTTCGTCGTTGATAACGATAGCAATAGCCCAGCCGGCTTCGGTAAGCTGCCGCAGGTCCTTGAGCAGTGTTTCGCGCGAGGGGTCGGAGGGCGGGTCCTGGGCTTCAACACCTGCGAACATCTCTGTATCAGGGTCGCCGAAACGACTGAACCTGACGAAGCCGTGCCGGCTGATTTCATCACCCACCGCAACAGCCGGGTGATAATAGCTTTGAGGCGGGTGCAAAGGCGTCAGGTCTGCCAGTTGCCTGAATTGAACATCGACGTTCGCAAGAAACTCTTCGGCAGAGGTAAATGTCTGATCTTTATCTTCGACGAAAATGCGGCAGCTGTTCCAGAAGTTCCAGATAAAGCCATGGCCCTTTTCCTGAAATGGCTTCAGTTCTTTGTAATCACGCGAATCAGGGCTGAGCAGAAAATGTTCGAGACGTCGTTCAAGCAGGCTGGCGCGGCGCTCGTCAAGGGCCTTAATTTCCTCTTCGATGCGGGCGGCGAGCTTTTTCAGTTCATCTTCAGAGGCAAGAAACTCGTAGACCGGTGTTATACGCAGAATATCGCGTTTATCGAACGAACGCTGCGTTGCCGGCGAAAACAGCTTGATCGAATCGAGATCGTCACCGAAAAAATCGAGACGTGACGGAAACTCGCAATCTGGCGGAAAAACATCGAGCAGACTGCCTCTGACCGCGAAAGTGCCTTTTTCTTCGACGACCGCGGTGCGGCGATAGCCATTTTTAACCAACCGCAGCATCAGATCATCGCGGCGCAGATCGCTGCCGCAGCGAACTTCGAAACAGCCTGAAAGCCATTTTTCCGGGTTAAAAAACCTTTCGAGAGCGGCGGCAACCGGTGCGATCACCAGACCACCACCATGGGTTTCAAGACTCATGGCCGCCAGACGTGCCGACATCACTTCTGGATCAGCTGCCGTCTGGTCATAAATAGAGTCGCGTTCGGGCAGCATGCAGACGATTCGATGGGCGAACGGCCCCAGCCAGGTTCTTACCTGGGCGGCAAGATCTTTTGCCCTTTCGGAAGTAGTCGTAAGAAGCAGACTGACGCCGGCCTGGCGGGCAATGGCTGCCAGGCAGACAGCACCAAGGGCGCCGCCGCAGCCCTGCAGAGTCGTGCAGCTTTCGAGCTGCAAAGCCGCAAAAAAGTTATCGAAAGGCTCGCCACGCGTTCTGCTGCCGCTCATGATGACATTTCAGCCTCTTGCCGCAATTGTTGCACCCGGAAAGGTGCGAGTGTATAATACCAACCGTCGAAGCATAGTACAGCAGAGCAGTCTTAGTCAAGACTCGATCTGAACAAGGGGCCCCCTGCATATCTGCCGCCCCGGAACAGGAAAGCCGTTGAAAGACACAGGAAAAACCAATCTTAACGCCTATCTGTTTGCGAACCTTGTAATCGTAGGCGTTCTGCTGATCGGCCTCTGGAACCGCAAACCAGTCTGGGACGTAAATCTCAGATTCCCGAATCTGCTGCTGATTCTGGTATTGATCAACACCATACTGCTTTTTCGCGAAACCATTCTCGGGGTTGGCGGTCGGCCGGCCCGCACCCGGCAACGCCGCGCCCGACGCCGGTCACGCAATCTCAATGAACTGCGCAGCATTCTCAAAAACGCCGGCCAGGTTGACGAAAGTCTGCTGAACAAGTCACTGGTAAAGCTCAGAGAAATTTCCGGCTGTGAAACCGTGGCGCTGTTTTCGCTTGAGAGCAACCAGTGCCGCCAGCTGGCCGCCGCCGGCGAACTTCCCCCGGCTCTTAACGGCAGTCGCATGACGGTCAAAGGCGAATCGCTTCTGATAAAATATTCTGGCAGTCTCGGCGAAGAGGAAATCGGTAAATTTTCGCCGGCAGCAAAGCCGATGCACTTCAAATCAGCAGTTACCAGGCTTGAGCTGACGGCACTGCCGCTGCAGGGTGGTCAGTCAGCCACGGTCATCTGCATTTTCTCAAGCCGCGAGGGGCACAAAGCACCGCCGGTCTCACTGGCCAGCACTGCCCTTTTCCTCGAAACACTTCTGGCATTGATCGAAAATGCAAAACAGGGCGGCGACAGCAGATACAAAGACAAAAATACCGGGCTGCTTGTGCATGACTGTTTCACTGATTCATTCGAAACCGAAGTTGAACGTTCGGAACGTTACAAACAGGAAATGAGTCTGCTCACTCTCAAAATTACAGGCTATAACGCTCTGACTGACAGCGAAAAAGCGACAGCCGGGCGCAATGCGGCAATGGCTCTCAAGCAGTCGCTGCGACGCCTCGACCTGATGTTCTGTGGCGCCGGCGAAGGCGAGTTCATTGCCATTCTTACCGAGACCGGAGTAAAAGTTGCCACGGTAGTCGCCCAGAGAATTCAAAAAGCATTTGCAAAGCACAACGAAAAAGCTGATTTTATTAATAAGACCAGTATCGGGCTGGTGATCGGGGCCGCTACCTACCCCACCGACGCCACCCACGGTGCCGGGCTGCTCGAAAAGAGCACCGAAGCCTGCGACAAGGCAGATGTTTCCGGCACCGGTATCGCCTCTTACAGTGAAATTCAAACGGACTGACGGGTTCAGTCACAAACAGGAGCACGAAAAATGGAAAATCTTGTAAAAGTGACGTTCAGCTTGAATGGCCGACAGGTCGAAGCTGAAGTTCTGCCAACCATGACCGTTCTCGAAATGATCAGACGCAATTTCCGGCTGACTGCCGCCAAGGAAGGCTGCGGCAAAGGCGAATGCGGAGCCTGCACGGTTCTTCTCAACGGCGAACCGGTCAACAGCTGCCTGAAACTGGCCGCGTCACTTACCGCTTCTGATCAGGTCGTTACTGTCGAAGGGCTCGAAAAAGACGCGACCATGCAGGCGATTCAGAATGCCTTTGTCAGCGAAGGCGCTGTTCAGTGCGGATTCTGCATACCCGGCATGACTATGACCAGCTACAAACTGCTGCAGAATAACCCGAACCCTGATGAACACCAGATCAAGCAGGCTCTTTCGGGCAATATCTGTCGCTGCACCGGTTACCGTAAGATCGAAGCTGCCGTAAAAAAAGCTTCAGAAACCAGGAGAAACAAGTGAGCAGCATCAGCTTTTTCAGACCAGCAAACACCTCAGAGGCATGCGAGCTTCTGGCTAAACCGAATTATCTTGCCGTTGCCGGCGGCACTGACCTGATCGTCAAGCTGCGCAACGGTCTTTTTCCGAACGCGGTGGCTCTCGTCGATATCAGCGCCCTGCCATTCAAGTCGATCCGCAAGGAAGGCGACCGGTTGATAATCGGCAGCGGCTGCACCATGAGCGCTGTTATCAGCAACCCTGAAGTGAACGAATATTTTCCGGTTCTGGTCAAGGCTGCATCAACGGTGGGCGCCACCCAGATACGCAATGCCGCGACACTTGGCGGCAATGTGGCGAACGCTTCGCCTGCCGGCGATACGATTCCGGCGCTCTTCGCCCTCGAAGCCGAAGTGATGATCGTCGGGCAGACCGGCAAGCGCAAAGTCGCCATCGACGAATTTTTTACCGGCCCGGGTCGCAGCGTTCTCAAAGCCGGCGAAATCATCGAAGGCTTTGCCCTGCCGCTGCGAAAAACCGCCGGCGAATTTCTGAAGCTTGGCGAAAGGCGTGCGCACGCTATTTCCAAGATCAATCTGGCGCTGAGTGTTTTCAACGATGGGCAGAAACGCTACCGCATCGCGATCGGTTCGGCAGCTCCAACAGTTCTGCGCTGTAAAGGCGCCGAGGAACTGCTCGAAAAAGCCGGCGAAATAGATGCAGCAACCCTCGAAAAAGCCGCGGGATTTGCCTGCGAAACCGCAAAGCCCATCAGCGATGTCAGATCATCGAAATCCTACCGCAAACAGATGGCCGGGGTTCTGTTAAAGAGGGCTCTTAAAGCAATTCTTTGACCTGGATGGCCCCGCTTCAACAATCAGAATTTATTATCTTCGCCCCTGTTCTCAAACGGAACAGGGGCGAAGTTATAATCAGAAATACTGAGAGATATGGGAATTTCTCCAGACGCTCTGAGCAATTTTGTGTGCGCAAATCACACTTTTTAAAACAGTGCAATTTACACACCCAATTTTCAACAAAAAACATGAGCACTTTTTTCACAAACTTTTTTGATCCGTACCCCCGGAACGCCTAATTTTAAGGTAAAGAAGTGCCGATAACCAGAAACAGGGGGCATGCATTCTGCCCTTATGTTTGCTTGGCATTATTTTTGCCCTATAAAAATGAGCGAGAAAATTTTGCTCTTGAATCAGGGAAATGTGAGGCTTTAAATTGAAAAGAAGAACTTACCTGTTTCTGGCAGTTTTCATGATGTGTTGCAGTCTTGGCTACACAATCACTGCCCTCGAGGTTTTCAACGAAGGCAGGCGCTCCTTCGACCTCGGTCGCTGGCAGGAGTCGAAAGAAACTTTCGCCCGATTCATGGCAACATGGCCGGATCACAAGCTCAACCCTGAAGCCCTGTATTATTTCTCTCTTGCTGCGGCCCGCACTCTTCCGGAGAGGTCACGTGAGTATTCAGACTCTCTTGTCGACGAAATTGCGGCGGCAATTGGCACGTTAAGTATTGAGCTCCCAGGCAAGGATCTGACTGAGCTCAAAGTAGCCGTCAAACTCGCCGGAAACCGCACCACTCCAGTTTCATGGTCAGAACTCACAACCCTCAACCCTGCTGAGCTCAAGCATTATCTTAACCGCGGCTGGCACCCTGACCCTGCGGCGACCCCAATCGAAGCTCTTTTCTGGGAAACCAGCTGGCGCAAAAAAAACACATCAGCCCTGGAGCCAGATCTGACCGCATCTATTGCACTACTGAAAGCCCGAGCGCTTTGGCAGATAATGCTTTCCCCCTTGTCGTTATCTGCAAATTCCGATATACTGAAGACATGGGGTTATTGGCCCGTACACACCTGCTTTGAAAAAGAAGTCAATCAGGGTTTTAAATACGGAAACCCCGATATAAAAAGGGAATTAGCATTGCTGGGTTACCACTACGACTGTTTCCGAAACGGTGGTTTTGCGAAAGCAGATATTTCACCCCGGAAAAGCCGCTGGTATACCTACCTTTCTGAAAGAGGCCTGAATCTTCAGGAGGCATGGTGTCCAAGGTGAAAAAGTTAATGCCAAAAATCAAGATAGCTGTGGTAGTGCTGCTTGTGCTGGCGGTGGGGTATTTCTTTTCCTCGATCCCCTCTGCTACAAGCATCGACTTCACCACCATGCGCAAAAATCTTGCAAGTTTTGGCATCAGAACTGAAGTCGAAGAGCCAGTTCCGGTTGCTTCGATCACCAGGACGATCGAAGAAGAAGTTGCCGCCCGCAATGAAGAGCGTGACAGACACGTCAACGAATCGCGGGCCCGCCAGTATGTAGAATCGGCCATCAATGACTATTACCAGGGAAGCTACGAAGAAGCCCTGCGCCGCCTCGACCGGGCGCGGATCTATGACCCCAGCAATTTCAGCATTTTCAAGCTCAGCGGTCAGATTTTCTTTGAGAAAAACAAGTTCCGTAAGGCCTTCAACGACTGGGAAAGAGCCAACCAGCTCCCGAACGATGACCGCACCATAACCCGCGACCTCGATGTTCTTAAAAGACTTATCAGATACAGTCGCAATGAGATAGACCGCCTAAATCGCACCCTCAACCGCGAGCCAGAGAACCAGATCGCCAAAGCGCGCCTTAAAGAACTCGAAGAACAGATGCGCGAATAATGTTGGTGTACAGTCGGTAGTTTTCAGCCGATAAGTACACTCAATATGAGCGATGTAAAAACCAGTTTTCTTGAGCAGCTGTATTCAGATGCCAACCTCCCGTTCTTCTGCGACCTGCCGGCCTGCCGCGACAAATTACCACCGCAGCTTTGCGCCAGCAGCCAGTTCGCGCTGCTGATCAATCGCCAGAAATTAAGAGAGTTCTGCTCATCACAAAAGCTCACAATACCGCAATACGCCGTTTCAGAGCAATTCGCCAGACTCAGCGCCTGGGCGGTAAAATTCAACCGGTTTCCGCTGATCATGAAAAGCTCGACCAACCTCGCCGACGGCCGGGCCTGCTATATTCTCAAGGCTTTTCGAGAACTGCCCGAGTTTTTTGAACAGATAATCAGCGAATTTGCCGGGCCAGTTATGCTCGAAGAATTCATCAGTCCAAAGGCAAGAATTGAAATCACGTTTTTCAACGGCACCCCAAGGATGATTGCCCAGGTCAGCCTCGACAAATCATTGAAACTCAGACACAGCTGGCGGGCTTTCCCGGTTCGACTCCCGGCACCGCTGACCAGCCGGATGTTTGAAATTGCAAAACTTTTTCATGATTTAGTCAGCCTGCAGAATGTTCCGATGAGGTTTTCATTCGCAGTAACAGCGGCAGGCCCAATCTTAACGGCTATAAACAGTGGCTACAACCGGCCAGAATATCACCCTGACTGGCGCAATGCAGCCGGTATCTGTCCTCTGGCCGAAGACAACGCTGAAACTGCAGTGTCAGAAAAGTTCTGCAAGGTTCTGCATTTTCATGAATGCCGTAACGATGAAATCTCTGAAAGCAGGCTGAAGCAGGCAGCTGAAACTTCTCTGTGCCGATGGATCCGCATCGAAGATCAGGCAGTGATCATGCTTGCTTCTGAAAACGCCGCGACCCTGCTGGAGGATTCCAGGAGGGTCGCGGCGTTATTCAAACATCTGGCTGAGTGATCAGAATTTGCTGCGATAACCGCGCCAGACATCATAGAACAGCTTGTTGCCCTGAAAATGCGGGCAATATTTGTAAAACGAATAGGTCGCGGCATTTTTAACGGTAACCTGCTGACCATCGATATTCATGGTAACCTTTTCGCCACGGTCGAGTTTCGCCTTTGCGTCATCGTAATGACGCCGATAGGTGTGAGCGGCGTATTCGATCTGCTTATCAAAGCCCTTGAATTTCTGATTCCAGTTGCCGGAATCATAGCAGCCAACGCCAACCGCCCAGTCAAGCTGTTTCTGAGTGGCGGTCGATTTGCTGATCAACCCCTGTTCACACTGCAGGCGCGTAAGAAGCACCTGCGGGTTGATGCCATATTTTTTGGCGGCGTCATAAATCATCTGCGCCGGAGTCGAGCCGCGATAAGGCTTCGCCAGCACCGAATTTTTCGAGTCGAGAAAGCGCTGAATCTGCGCCACTGTCATGGTGCCTGAATTGGTCAGGGCATTATCAGAGATCAGATAGTCTTTCTGAAAGGTCTGCTGCCAGGATTCGTCACCTGCAGAGGCCACCTTGTAATTTCCGGTAGATCCGGAAGTTGAGCTGGTTGTCGTCTGATTTTGCGAATTCTGATTTTTAACAGTGGTTGTACCAGATGGCTTTATACCGCGCGGCAAAGCAATCAGCTGCCCCGGGAAAATCAGATTCGGAGTAGCAGCGATCGTAGGCACCTGGTATTTGAGAATGTGCTGCCACATGCCCGACGCCCCATAAAACTGTTCGCAGATTTTCGACAGGGAATCGCCTGATTTAACGCGGTAGTAGTCCATGCCGGTGATTTCACCGCTGACGCCGGTTACACTTCCGGAAACTGCCGGAGCAGCTGCCTGGTTGGCGGTGTCGCCAGCATCCGATGTTGCCGCCTGACTCTGGGCGCTGTTTCCTGAGCTGGCTGAACTGCCGATGGTGACGGTCGAAACACTGAACGGATTGGTTGAATCAGCATGAGCAGGCGAAGCAGAGGCACCAGCAGCTGCTTCGTCGCCTTTTTCGAGCTTTTCGAGGTCCATTTCCTGGACACCGGGGGTATTACGCAGAATCTCTATTTCGAGGTTACGTTTCGCCTCTTTGAAGGCATCGGCGTATTTTTTAACATCCTCACGGCCAAGACCGGCAGCCTGCTGGTATTCCTGATAGGCCTTCTGATATTTTTCGAATGCCTTCTCGACAGAAGCTGGCGAAGATGGGGTGCGGGCCGAACTCAGGGTTGTCTTTTTACTGTTGTCATTGCGGGTCATTTCGTTGGTAACGACAAGGGTTGCGGCACCAAGGGCAATGCCCACGGCCATGGTCAGCATGAAACCGATTACGCCCCTGCGATTGTTGATAATCATGATATTCACCCCGAAAATGTCATTTGCAAACGGACCAGTTGTTTTAATCATAGCAGAAAAAAGTTTAACCCGATGTAAGAAATACCAACTTTATCTGCAAAAGTTTGTACAATTTGTTTTATATGTGGTAAATTATTAACAACCTTCATTACAGCAGGCTTTTTAGATGAGCAGCAGGGCAGTGGCCGATAAAACCTCGATCTTTGTAGGAGTGGCGTTTCTTCTCATCGCCGGCATTATCGGTACAGGCGGAATCCTCTGGAAAAGTTTCATTGAATACACCGGCAATGCTGCCGGACTGCCCGAAGTCTTCAGCGATATCGCCAGCCGGGCGCCTTACGAAGAAGCCAAAGACCCCGAAAGCCGCCGCGAAATTATTTTCACTTTTGTGATTCCGCGGGGCGATCTGGTTCAATTTATTGAAATGATGCAGCCGAAGCTGGACCGGATCGTCGAAAAGACCGGCAAAACCGCCCGTATCGACGTTTCAGTAAATGAGCTTGAGGTAATCAACAAACTTAACCGCAAAATTGCCGATTACGGCAGTATAACAGCCATGGCCTACATCAATTATCGCAAAAGTCATCCGATCAGGGCTGTTCTCGAAAGAGTTTTCGAGCCGCCTAAAAAAGTGATTTTTCTTGTCAGAAGCAATGACCCCGCCACCGCTCTCGAAGACCTGCGTGGTTACCGCATCGCCTATCGCGGCGGCGACCAGCTTGCCGGCTACCTGATTCCGGTCAAAGAGATCGAAAAGAAAGGTTTTTCGCACAGCACTTTTTTCAAGCAGGAGCACTTCTCAGAGAACTACAGCGACTCGATTCTCGGCCTGCAGAACGAGCAGTATGACTGTATCGTCCTCACAAGCAACTTCTTTCTGGAACAGCCTGAAAACGTGCGCAACAGCATGAAAATCGTGCATGAAAGCCCACCGGTACCGGGCGGGGTCTATGTTGTAAACTCTGATTATCGCAGCCCTTTCGAGCAGACAGTTGTCGGCAATTTTATGAAGCTCGGCAACAGAATTCAATCTTCAGAGATGTTCTCGGGCATGTTTACCACCAGACAACCTGACGAAAAACTTTTCGAACAGCTCGAGGAGGATCTTGCCAATGCCCGTTGATCAGCAGATGCAGCAGAAGGCACACAATTTTTCGGCAAGCTTCAGACAGAAGATTGCCGTCACCTTCACTCTGCTCATCATCTTCATCATGCTGGTTTCGGTTTATCTGGTAACGGTTCAGATCAAGCACACCAGCCTGGGCCGGGCCGAAGAAAGCGGCCGCCTGCTTGGCCGCATGATTGCCCTCGCCATGGGCGAAGATATTGTCAGAGGCAATTTTCAGGGGATAGACTATGCCCTGCGGGAATTTGTCAAACTCAACAAAATCGAATACTGCCTCATTCTTGACAATCAGGGCCGCATCATTTCAAGCACGCATCCGAATACGCACGGCAAATACTTCTCAGATGGCTGGTCACGGGCTGCCCTGTTTTCTTCAGATCTTTCAATACGCAGGGCCACTGCCGGCAAACGACCGGTATACGATACTTCGGTGCCAATCGTGATCGGCGGCAAACGTTATGGCCTGATCAGGGCCGGCTTCACCATCGACGAAGAATACACACACATTCGCAATCTTCTCGTCTACAATCTTTCGCTGGGTCTGGTTCTGATACTGATCGGTATTTTCATCGCCTACGGTATTTCTGCAACTCTTCTGAGTCCGCTGAACTCGATTCTGCAGTCAATTGAGTCGATGAGCCACGGCGACTACAGCTACAAAGCCATGGTCAGATCGACAGATGAATTTGGCGAACTGGCAAATTCTTTTAACCGTCTGGCCTCGATTCTGCATGACAAAGAAACCACAAGCAATTTCATTACCCGCAAAATTTTCGAACATTCGCCCGAGCTTGCAAGCCGCAATTTTTCAGGCAAAACCGTGCACGCGGTAATTCTTCACCTCGAACTGCACCGTTTCAACAGCTTTATTGAACGCAGTTCACCCTCAGAAGCCGTCGACACGCTGAACCGCTTTTTCACCCAGACCACTGAAATTATCGCCAGAGCCAACGGCCTGGTAGACAAGCTTGGCGACTGTTTTATAACCGCGATTTTTCCGATCAATAAAAATGACGCCTGGCCAGCACAGCTGCGCGCAGGCTTCGCAGCTCTTTCTGTAAGAAACAACCTGAATATTTTCAATTTTAAAGCTGCTCAGCTCGGTCTCGAAGAGATAAACATGCGCTCAGGACTCAGCTGCGGCAATGTTATCATCGGTCACATCGGCACCCGGTCGAGATCTGACTTTTCAGCTATCGGCCCGGTTCTCACCAATGCCCGCAACTCTGCCGGACATTCCAGTCGCAACAATGCTTTTCAGCCGGTCGGCGATCAGGCTTTCAATTCGGCAGCGCGTGACTATCTGCTTTTCAAGCCTTTGATCATGCCCGACGAAAGCCACGAAGGCATCGATTATTTTACCATCACCGGCTTTTCGAACATTGCTTACTTCTGCGAGCGCCTTAAAACAGTTTCCGGCAGAGGCGCCATTTCGATCTGCCAGGCTCTCGGCCTGACCGGCACTTCAGAGGGCCTGAATCAACTTATAAAGCTTATCGAAGACAGGGATTTCGGCTTCAGAACCGATGCGATACGGGCAATTTCGCCATTCATGTTTCAACAGAACGACCAGGCAATTGAATTTCTTAAAAAACTTGCCACAAATACCGACAACCCGGAGTTTAAATCGGTTGCAATCAGCATACTCGGCATGAGCCGTTCACAGAAACTTGCTGACTTTTTCTCTGAGATGTTCAATGATCCTGATGACCGGGTGCGGGCCAATGCCATCGAATCCTATATTCCGCTTGACGTGGCCGACAAGCGCGACCGCCTGAAAAGTCTGCTCAACGACCAGGCCCCCCGCGTCTGCGCCAACGCTCTGCTTGGTCTTTGGCTGGCAGACGATCAGCAGACTCTCACCTGTCTTCACGAACTTCTTAAATCTGACAGCAGCGGCAAACGTGCCTCTGCCGCCTTTGCCATCTATTTCCTTTCAGCCGCCCGCAAATTTCGCCGGCTTTTTCCGGCTTATTGCGAGCAACCCGGCCTGGCAACCATGCAGATTGTCGAAAGCATTTTCCGCAGACTGGTTTTAATGCTCGAAAGCCAGGAAAACTCAGAAAGGCTTCAGGCTCTCAGAGCCCTCGGTAGAGTTGCCGACACCGACAGCCGTGATATCGTCATCAAAATGCTTGAAGAAGAAACAGAACCAGAAATCATCAATCTCGGGCACTCGATTCTCTCTGAATGGGAAAGATCATCAGGCACTCAAACCGAGTCGCCACGCCCCCGCAACAGAGACTGAAAAAGCCTTTCTCCGACAAACAGACCGGCAACGGCGGTAAAGAACTGAAAACCCAGCACTGGCATCAGCAGCCATTTTGCCGTCGCCACGATATCGAGAATCTGAACGATCACATATCCGGCAACGCCGATGATCACTCCCTTTACCAGCGCCGGAAAAACAAGTCGCAAAGGCATACTGTGCTTTGAAAAGATAAAATAGAGACCGATCAACGCAAAATTACCGCAGACGATAACCGGCAGAATCGGGTACATCGGTGCCGGCAGATGGCCGGAAACAATGCCACCAAACGGGCTCAGAAAAGCAAGAATAAGAGCATGCCGCAAGCCGCTGTAAAGAAGAACGAAAATAAAAATAGCGTTAACGATAGTACCGGTCACCGGGTTTGGCAGCCCAATAAGCTGAACGGCAAGCAGAACAGCAAGAAAAACGCCGGTTCTGGCGGCAACTGCGAGTTTTTGTCGCGATGCAACATTGTCTTCATGCGTGGTTTCCATAGCTGCAAAATTCTAACATCCTGAAGCTGTTATGGCAATTCAAATTTTCTCTTGCTGCAAACGCAAAAACACTTGTCATTTAATTGACAAGTAAAATTTTCATGGTATATTTACTGCTTGTTGTTGCAGGAATGAGGATATTTTTGGATTGAAGATCCCTGAAGGAGGTCTGTGTGGACGCACAACTGTTTTTCTGGCTTGCCCCGATAGGCTCGCTCACTGCGCTGGTTTTTGCCTGGTATTTTTACAATGCCATGATGGCATCTGACCCGGGCAGCGAAAAGTCCCGCGAAATCGCCGGATATGTTAAAGAGGGCGCCATGTCGTACCTCTGGTCACAGTATAAGGTCGTCGGCATTTTCTTCATCGTTGCCTTCGCCTTTTTCGCCTTCCTGTCTTTTGTACTGCACGTACAGAGCCCCTGGACCCCACTCGCCTTTCTGACCGGTGGTTTTTTCTCGGGTCTCTCCGGCTACCTCGGCATGAAAACCGCCACCAACGCCTCGAACCGCACCGCTGCCGCCGCTGCCAAGTCCCTTAATCAGGGTCTGCAGGTCGCTTTCAGAAGCGGCGCCGTCATGGGCTTTGTCGTCGTCGGCCTCGGCCTTCTCGACATCTCGATCTGGTGGAAAATTCTCAACTGGGTCATGAGTGCTAAAGATACCGTTTTCAAAGACAGCGTATTTGCCGTTCACGATTACATGGAAATCACCACCATCATGCTGACCTTCGGCATGGGCGCCAGCTCACAGGCTCTGTTTGCCCGCGTTGGCGGTGGTATCTTCACCAAAGCCGCTGACGTCGGTGCCGACCTTGTCGGTAAGACCGAAGCCGGCATTCCCGAAGACGATCCGCGCAACCCGGCCGTTATCGCTGACAACGTTGGTGACAACGTCGGCGACGTAGCCGGCATGGGTGCCGACCTTTATGAATCATACTGCGGTTCGATTCTGGCCACCGCAGCCCTTGGCGCCGCCGCATTCACCACCCCCGAACTGCTGCCGCTGCAGGTCAATTCGATTCTTCTGCCGCTGGCAATTGCTGGTGCCGGTATCCTTTTCTCACTGATTGGTATCTACTTCGTCAGTACTGATGAAGACGCCTCACAGAAAGAATTGATGGGCGCCCTTGGTCGCGGCATTAACGTTTCTTCTCTGCTTACCGCCGTCGGCAGCGCCATTCTCGTCTGGAAAATGCTGCCCGACCACATCTACATTCTTGGCTCGATCATCACTGGTCTGATGGCTGGTATCATCATCGGCTGGGCCACTGAATATTACACCTCCTCTGACTATGAGCCGACTCAGGAAGTCGCCGCCCAGTCTTCAACCGGCCCCGCCACCGTCATCATCGAAGGTCTGGCAACCGGTATGATGTCAACCGGTATTCCGGTTCTCACCGTCGGTCTCGGCATCATTCTCGCCTACGGCTTTGCTGATGGTTTCAACAACCCGGCCATGGGTCTCTATGGTATCGGTATTGCCGCCGTCGGTATGCTCTCTACCCTTGGCCTGACTCTCGCCACTGACGCCTACGGCCCGATCGCCGACAACGCCGGTGGTAACGCCGAAATGTCACACATGGGCCCCGATGTCAGAAAACGCACTGACGCTCTCGATTCACTTGGCAACACCACAGCCGCCACCGGTAAGGGTTTCGCCATCGGTTCGGCCGCTCTGACCGCCATGGCTCTGCTCGGCGCTTACATCGAAGAACTCCGCATCGGCCTGCTGCGCGTCGCCAAATTCAGCGAATCACAGCTTGACCAGTATATTTTTGCCGGCCCCGAAAAGGCCGTTCCGATAGCCAAGGCCACCATGGCTGATTTCATGGCTTACTACAATGTAAACCTGATGAACCCGCTCGTTCTCGTCGGTGTTTTCATCGGCGCCATGATGGTATTCGTTTTCTGCGCCATGACCATGAAAGCAGTCGGTCGCGCTGCTCACAGCATGGTTGAAGAAGTCCGCAGACAGTTCAAGGAAATCCCCGGCCTGCTTAAGGGTGAACCAGGTGCCAAGGCTGACTATGCCGCGTGCGTAGCTATCTCCACCAAGGGTGCCCAGAAAGAAATGCTGGCCCCCAGCCTTATCGCCATCATCACCCCGATCGTCGTCGGTCTGGTTCTCGGCGTTGGCGGTGTAATCGGCATGCTGGTCGGCGGTCTCGCCTGCGGTTTTGCCGTTGCCGTAATGATGTCGAACTCAGGCGGCGCCTGGGATAACGCCAAGAAATACGTTGAATCAGGCCAGATGGGTGGCAAAGGTTCTGACAACCACAAGGCAACCGTAGTCGGCGACACCGTCGGCGATCCGTTCAAAGATACTTCCGGCCCGTCACTCAACATTCTTATCAAGCTGATGAGCATGGTGGCCGTAGTTGTTGCCGGTCTGACCGTCAGCTACTCACCGAAGATCCAGTATTATTTCGGTTTCGCCCCGACTGAAATCCGCTACAAAGAAGAATTCAACAAGCTTCTCAGCGCCCGCGAAGTTAAACTTCCCGGCCTCAATGAAACCGAAAAAACCGGTAAAACCAGCTCGATCTTCGAAGAAGATCCTCTGATGGGCACCGAAGACATCATTCTGCCCGACGAAGATTCAGCCAACAAAACCACCACTCCGGCCCAGAAGCCAGAAGTGAAACCGGGCGAAGTCAAACCGGTGGAAACTCCGACTGATGCCAAGCCCGAAGAAAGCAAGCCAGCCAGCACCGAAGGTTTTGGCGCCATCGACGAAGCAAAACCAGCTGATAAACCGGCACCGGCCGCTACCAGCGGCGGTTTCGAAGGCGGCTTCGACGCTATCGACGCTACCCCGAAAACTGAACCGGCACCAGCTCCGGCAACCCCGGCTGATGCAGCTCCGGCTGACACTTCAGTCGCTCCGGCACCAACTGCTCCTGCCGCTGATGCGCCGGTCGCAACTCCGGCCCCGGCCGACGCAGCCGCTCCGGCAGCTACTGAAGCAGCTTCTGCCCCGGCAGCCGCACCCGCCGCCGGCGGTGGTTTCGACGGCTTCTAATCTGTTCTGAAAAAAACCGGCTGTCTGCAGATGCAGACAGCCGGTTCTTCTTTTCAGCCGGTTTCCCGGCACTGTTTCAGATTATGCGGATCGCAAATTTCGGGCAGACCGGAGAACAGTAGCCACAGAGCACACAAAGCTGATGGTCGATCTGCGGCGTCTTTTCGCCCGGCTTCAGCGCTGACTGCTGGCAGCTTCTGATACAGGCACCGCAATTTATGCAGACCATCGCGTTGATGAACAGGCGGCGAGGTTGCCCGGCAACTTTACGGGCAAAGGACGGATCGACCGAAACGCCGGTCGCCACCTGCACATTCATATCAACCTCATCGGCAGAAGTCATGCCGACAACCGCTGCATCCACAACACCCGATCTGAGAACCCAGTCGAGAGACGCGGCCGCATCGTTGCGCAGCTGTCCGCCACCAAGTGGTTTCATTGCATAGATGCCTTTTCCGTTCGCGCGGGCACGGTTTAGAAAAACCGTCATATCATCGAGACTGGCATCAAGAATGCCGATGCCATCGCGATTATACA
>JAKQKW010000279.1 GCA_029560455.1 Candidatus Rifleibacteriota bacterium | reverse complement strand
TATTGTGCATAAACCTAAATCGAACACGGAGAAGGAATCAGTGACCAAGAGACCACCTGAACTCACATGGCAGGACAAAGCCATTCTGGTTGCCATACCGATAGTCGTTTTTACCATTTTTATTCTGGCCAACTACTTCAGCCAGGATCTGACCGTAGCCGATGCGTTTGAACAGCAGTTGCCTGAAGCGGAAGTGCGCGACGGTGGCAATATCATTCAGCTCTATCAGCAGGTTGCCACCGATACGGTCAGCTGCCGCCTGAAAAGCCGCGACAACCGCATTGAGTACGATTTTCATTACCAGATCACCGGTTCAGAAACCCTCAAGCTCGAAGTTGGTCGTCTGGTACAGTTTTACGGTAAATATAAGTTCGATGCCCGTGGCGGCACAGTCACTACACCTTATAAAGGCAAAAGCGGCCGTCTGAATGGCTGGGCCATTTACGAGAACCACCGCTATTCGCCCAAAGACGAAAACGAGAACAACGGGCTCTGATTTAAGGCGCCCCGACGATTTCGAGGGTAACCGTCGCCAGACCTGCGAGCTTCATACCGATCTCATCAGCAGCTCTTTCTGAGAGATCGATGATTCTTGACATGATCGTCGGACCGCGGTCGTTGATACGAACCGTTACCCGGCGCCCATTGCTGAGATTGGTGACTTCGACCCAGGTGTCGAATGCCAGATCGCGATGAGCTGCAGTCAGGGCGTTTTTGTCGAACTTGTCGCCTGAAGCGGTTGGACGACCGTGGTATTCAGCGCCATACCAGGAAGCGGTGCCAGTCTGATAATAACCTGAGGTCGGCTGAGTTCCGCTGTCTTTGCTGCCACCCATCTGACAGCCGGTCAGAAACACCGAGAAACCGATGATCACAGCAGTTTTTAACAATTTTGCGTTCATGATGGCAAACAATTCGGCAGGGTCGGTAAGATTCTGAACGATTAATTCTTATTGTGATTTAAGGCAAATGTGATATCTTTTGTTGAAATGTCGGCGGGAGGAAAAGCACAATGACCGGCGAAAAACCGAAAACCAGCTTTCAGAAGGCCTGGCACATTCAGGTACCTGGGCTGAAGCTGCTTGATTTCGCCAGCGACCACCACAGCTTTGTCACTTACGACGACCAGTCGGTTCTGCGCCTGTTCAACAGTTACGGCCAGGAACTCTGGCACCGCAACCCGGGTCAGGAACTGATTTCTATTTCACTGGCCGACACTCTTGAAGTGCTGGCGGTCGACAACGACAAACACTCTCTGCTCTTCGGCCCCGAAGGGGCAACTCTCTGGCGCAAGCGCCCGTTTCCGGCAGCGATCGGAAAAATCAGCGCTTCCGGCGATTCGTTTGCCTTTGTTACAAGCGACCCGGCGATTATCGGTGCAGACCGCAGCCTGAGAGTTAAATGGGCTTACCGCAATCTGATGCGCCGCCCGGCAACCATCGCCATTTCGGCTCTCGGTCAGACAACCGCTTTTCCCTGTTTCGATGACCGCGGCGAAGGGATTTCGGCCGTCAACCACAATGGCAAACCTTATGACGCTTTCATGGGCCTTGGCACCATAACCGATCTTGAACTCAGTGAAGATGGTCAGGCTGCCATTGCCGTAACCGACAGCGGCAAAACCTTCTGCCTGAATCTGGTAAAAAGCTTTGGCATCTGGAAAGGCGACAAGGGACACAAAATCACCGGTGTCTCATTTGCGTCAAAAACAGGCGAAACCCTGCTGTTTTCGAATGCAGGGCAGATCATCAAGCTCAACCCGGCCGGCGAACAGATCTGGGAGCACTGGTTTCCTGACCAGCTGTTGAAAGCCTCGATCACCGCAGAAGGGACAGGTATTTTCTATGCAACCGCCAGAGGCGAAATCGGCCTGCTGACGCAAGGTGGCGAAGGCCTGCACAACCAGATGACCTTTCAGGAAATCCCGGTTCAGCCTTTATCTGCCGGCACCACCGCAGCATTTCGCCGGGTCTGGGCCGCCGACCTCAACGGCAGTCTCGAAAACCACACAGAACTCTGCATCTGGAAAGGTCAGGATGGCGTTGAATACAGCCTGGTCTGGGATGGCAGCGGCAAACTTTTCTGTCTTAATGACATTGGTGAAGAAATATGGCAGGAAAGACTTAGCGGCGCTGAGATTGCGGCCATGTCGGTTTCGGCTGAGGCCGATCTCGCGATCATTCTTCTCAAAAACGGGGTCACCGGTTTCGACCTTTCGGGTGGCGAAGTTTTCAGATTTTTCGGGCAGTTTATCGGCGTTCACGTCTTTGACGACGGCGCCATTCTGCTGCTTGACCACGAACAGAAAGTCAGATACTACCCGGCTTTCGACAATTTTTCACACATAATTGATACCGGCAGCCCGGTTAAAGCCCTCAAACCCTTTGCCAGCCGAGCCCTGATCATAAGCGAATCCAGTTTCAGCATTGCCGACAGCGCTGGCACTACACTTTTTGAACAGAATTTCGACAGCCCGATCAGTTTTATCGACGGCTGTTGTTCCGGCAGTTATCTGGCCTGTGGCAATGAAAACGGTCTGGTAAACATATTTGATGAGAATTTCGAGACGGTTTTTTCTTACCGGCTGAATGAAAAGATTATTTCGGCTACCTATAACCGCGACCAGGAATGCATCTTTGCCGGAACTGAAACTGGCAATATCTTTGTTCTGCAGCGCCGCACCGGGCAGATGACCAGAACCAGCCTCAACGGTAAACCTCTGAGAATTGCCGGGCACGAAGGTGGCGCTGTCATTGCAACCGATCTTGACCAGCTCGCTTTGATAAATTTTTCAGGGCAGATACTGGCAAACTACACCATGCCTTTCAGGCTGACACGGCTTCTACCAAGTCACAGGCGCTTCTGCATGACGGTTCTCGCAGAAGAATCGGTTGTCTGTCTGGCGGCTGTCGATGAAAGCAAGACAACATCAGGATAAGATAAAGTGCATAAAGTAACCTGCATTCAGCCAGACCCACAGGACTGGCAGCTTCTTGAACAGATAGCCATGATCGATCAGCAGGCTTTTGGCGAAGATGGTATCTCTGTATTCAATCTTTCACAGTTTACCAGAAGCGGCAGCGTGTTCTGCCTGGCGCTTGAGCGCATGGTTCTTGCAGAAGCGGTGGTTTTGCGCAACCTGCACGACACCGGGGCGGTTGTTTTTGCTTTCGCTGTCGACAAAAAGCATCAGGGGCGGGGTTACGGCAGCCTGCTGATGCGCAACCTTGTAGAAAAGGCAGAATCCGCAGGAATCTCGTATTTCGAGTTGACCATGAACCCCGAGAACCTGGCGGCCCGCAAATTTTACAGCGATAAAGCCGGTTTCAGAAAGAAATCAGAACTTTCACTGCACCCTCACAAAGGTGAGCCCCGCTGGCTGATGCGACTCGATCTTGGCAAATTCTGAATAATCCTGTTATAATTTATGTACCCGCCGACGCAAGCCGGTATTTTTGTTCTTTCTGCCAACGCGTCTGCACCCTACTGATGCAGACAGGTCATAAGTCTGCCGTGGAGTAAAAAGTATGCAGTTTTTACGAATGACCCGATTATCGGTAACTTTTCTGGCACTGCTTTGCCTGCTCGCGCTCACCTGCCCGATAATGGCCGACCCGCCCGAGAAAGTTTCCGGTGGCATTCTTCTGCAGGGTTTCGGCTGGAACAGCCAGGCCCGCGGCACTCCCAGTCGCTGGTATAAGCTCATCGAGAGCCGTGCCGAAAGCCTGAAAAATCTGGGCATCGATTTCGTCTGGTTTCCGCCAGTTTCACGCTCAGTCAGCCCGCAGGGCTATCTGCCCGGTGATTACTACGATCTTGGCAGTAAAGACTCCCCGACCTTCTATGGTGATTATGACCAGCTTGTTTCGGCTCTGGCAACCCTCAACTCTCACGGCATTGCCCCGATCGCCGACATCGTCATCAATCACCGCTGTGCCGGCAAACAGGACAACAACGGCATCTGGAACATCTACCATTTCCCCTCAGGCAAAGCAAAATGGGAACAATGGGCCATCTGCTCCGGCAGTTACGGCGGTACAGGCAACTCAGACACCGGTGACAAATTTTCTCCGGCGCCAGATATCGACCACACAAACGATAAAGTGCGCGAAGATATCGCCGAATGGCTCAACTGGCTGAAAAAACTCGGTTTCAGGGGCTGGCGCTACGATTATTCAAAGGGCTATGCCTCAAAATATGCCGGCTGGTATGATTCTAAAACTTCTCCAATCTTCTCGGTCGGCGAAGTCTGGACCAACATGAACTTTCAGGGCTCTTATCTGAAGCCCGACCAGAACAGTCACCGCCAGGATCTCTGTACCTGGCTTGACGGCAACCCGAGCAAAGTCGCCTGTCTGTTCGACTTTACCACCAAAGGCATTCTTCAGGTGGCGGTGAATGGTGAATACTGGCGTTTGAAAGACTCTGAAGGCAAACCTTCAGGTCTGATCGGCTGGTGGCCGACCCGTGCCGTAACCTTTCTTGACAACCACGACACCGGCTCACAGCAGAGTCACTGGCCTTTCCCGGACAAGCATGTAATGCAGGGCTACGCCTACATTCTCACTCATCCTGGTATCCCCTGCATATTCTGGGAACACGTTTACGACTGGAATCTATACAACCAGATTCAGAAGTTGATCGGCATACGTAAGGGCAACAAGCTGCATAGCGCCAGCAAAGTCGAGATAGTTAAAGCTGAAGACGGCCTGTATGCCGCTTTAATCGATGGCAAAGTCGCCATGAAGATCGGCTCAAAAGACTGGGCACCGACAGATGCCTCATTTAAACTGGCTGCCAGCGGTGATAATTATGCAGTCTGGAGCAAAACCCCAACCGCCAGAAAACCCGCAGCGACTGGCACCCGCCGAACTGCACCGCGACGATAACTTTTATCAAAAGAAACTACTTAACCGGCCCGGCTTAAAGGGCCGGTTTTATTATATCGCCCCAAAAGTAAATACTGGTCGGCGTTTCTACCTGGCCGATCAGTTTGAGTGCCATTTCGTAGCTTGCCGGAAACCCGCGATAGATATGGTCAAGCTCCCCGTAATGTTCAAGAATCAGCTGTCGGGGAGCAATTTCATGCAGGATCTTGTTGACTGCATCGACGGTAGTTGCTTTCTGGTCAGGGTGACCGTCTTCATATTCCGGCCCCGGGTTACGCCAGGTGATAAACAGGAGATCAGGCGCAGGTCTCAAACCGGCAAAACCCTGGGTATAGTCAGCATCACCACAGAAAAACAGTCTGAAACTACTGCCCAGTTCAACCTCAAAACAGGTCAAGGGAACTTCAGCCAGGGTTTTGCGCCAGACATGACGTGCTTGATGCGCCCTGATCTCAAATTTTTCGACGAACAACATTGAGTGATCGTGCATACCGACCAGACTTCTTCCGGCAATATCGGCAGCCGGGTGTGCAAGAACAGGCTTATTCAAAGAACTGCAGGCTTCGACAAGTTGACGATCACAGTGATCCTGGTGATCATGGGTAATCAGCAAAGCATCCAGTTGAGAAGCTATTTCCATGCTCAAACCAGCCGGTTCTGGCCAGCCATAGTAACGCGGCACCGGAACAATATCGAAACCAAGCATGCTGCCGGCAGTTTTCAGAAAAATTCCGGAATTATACCATTGCAGCAGAAGCACCTGCCCTTCGGCCACCGGCGTCCGCATAAAAGCATGCCAGCTGTAGAGCATGCGTTCTTCGATTGTCTTCCACAGAGCATTTGGCCAGATACGCAAATCACAGGCCCGACCCGGCCTGACGTGCTGCTCAAGAAAACGGCCAAATTCAACCAGCTGCTGAAAAAATTCCGGGTTGCCGCTTTCCGGAAGCTGAGGCAACTTGATGTCTGTGTGCATCTGCATTCCTTTCCCGGTAAACAATTCGAGTTAATTGTACACTTACGCGACCATTCTGAAAACAACCATTTTTATCAGGCTTAAACAAGCCCGCCGATTATAGCTTTCACAGCAAGATCAGAAGTATACGATCCGGCATCTCAGAGTTTCGGTGTTCTGCTTTACAATATTGTTTGAATGAGCTATAAAAGCCAGTAGCAACTATAGACGACGGCCCAGCCGTCAGATAACTTTAAAAGGAAAGAATATGAAAAAGATCGTCGAATGTGTACCCAATTTTTCTGAAGGCCGCGACCAGAAAATCATCGATGCTAT
>JAKQKW010000270.1 GCA_029560455.1 Candidatus Rifleibacteriota bacterium | reverse complement strand
CGCATCGATTTCCTTTTTGATCGCTTTTTTGCGTTCAACAATCTGTGCCATTTCGAGTTTGCGTTCGCCATACATCGCAGTCAAACTGTTGAGACGGGTCTGAATGGCGCCTTCGCGGCCACTGAGGGCATTAAGGCGCCCGGCGAGCTCTTCGTGCTGTTTTTCAATCGCGGCAAGTTCTTCACCGGCCTGTATAAGCTCAGTTTTAAGAGTTTCAAGGCGCGCAGTCATTTCGGCGCGGTCACGTGAAATGTTTGAATATTCCTCGCTGCGGGTTTTCAGTTCCTGGGCGTTCTTGTCACGGCTGCTTTCGAAGAATCCAAGCGACTGTTCGCGGCGGCGAACCGCGTCATCGCGCTCGCGCGTCGAGGTCAGAAGCACCTGGCGCTCTTTAATAAGATTGTTAAGCAGGCTGCGAAGCTTGCTTTCTTTGCCTTCAAAGGCTTTCAGCTTTTCTTCGAGCTCTTCCTGTTCGCGTTTGCGCGAGAGAATACCGCCGGCCTTGCGGGTTTCGCCGCCGCCGGTCATGGCGCCCGACGACCTGACGATTTCACCGTCGAGGGTAACGATGCGGTTAAAATTGCGGTTTTTGCGGGTATATTCGACGGCATTGTCGAGGGTGTCAAAAATCAGAATGCGGCCAAGCAGGTTGCTCATGACCGTATAAAATTTTGCGTCGAACTGAATCAGTTCGAGAGCAACGCCGAGACAGCCGCGGGCTTCAGCCCTGCCAAGAGCCGGTGGCGCGGTCATGATATCGAGAGGCAGGAAAGTGGCGCGACCCGCCTTGTTCTGCTTCAACGAGTCGATTGCCGCCTTGGCGGTTTCTGAATCCTGGGTGATGATATCCTGAATACTGCCGCCGAGAGCCGTTTCGATGGCAACTTCATAGCCGGCCGGCACCTTGATCAGTTCGCCGACGATACCGTGAATGCCAGGCAGGCGGCCGGTTTCCTTGAGGGCCAGGGCAGCCTGAACGCCGCGGAAAATACCGCTTTCGCTGCTGTGGCGGAGTTCTTCGAGCAGGTTGCTGCGGGCGCGAAACATTTTAACCTGGTCAGAAACGCCGGTGAGCTCTTCTTCGGTCTTTTTGTAATCTTTTTCGATTTTGCCGAGGCGCGCCATTTCTTCTGAGAGCAGGGTGCGGTTCTTTTCGATTTCTGCCCGCATCGTGGCAATTTCAGCGGCAATACGGTTGTTTTCATTGGTCAGCTTGTCAACGTGGGTCTGGGCTGAGGCAACATCGCCTTCGCCTTTTTCGAGCTGGCGTTCGAGAATCTGAATCTGCTGATTTATTGTGGTAATGCGGTTGCGGCGTTCAGCCAGTTTGACTGCGACGTTGTAGGCCGAGTCTTTGTCATGGGCCTGCTCTTTGAGATGCTTGTCGAGTTCGCTGCGCACCTTCTCGATATTGCCGTCGATATCGGCCATAACCGCCGACAGCTCGATTTCGCGAGCCTCTTCTTCTTTGAGACGGTTTTCGGCGTCGGTGATTTCCTGACCACCGTCGAGCAGAAGGCTTTCGATGCCGTCGATTTCTTCAAGAATGGCCTGGCTGCGGGCCTGCTGGCTCTTGATATCTTCGCGCAGGACTGCCATCTGGCGGCGACGGTCATCGATCTGAACGACGACGCCTTTTACTTCATCCTGGCGGGTCTGCAGCACGCTCTCGAATTCGGCGAAGCGTACGCGGGCGTCGGCCTTTCTGGCGTCGACTTCGGCGAGAAACTTTTCGATTTCTTCGATTTTGGCGAGCAGCCCGAGGCGCATCGAGTTGATGTTCTCGAATTCGCCGTTAAGCTGGTTGAGATCATAAAGAATCAGGTCGATTTCGAGCTGACGGATCTCGGCCGCGAGAGCCTGGAATTTGCGGGTTTTTTCGGCCTGTTCGGCAAGCGGGCCAAGCTGCCCTTCGATTTCTGAAGTGATGTCTCTGAGGCGGGTAATATTGGTGCGTGTATGGCCAAGTTTGGTCAGGGTGTTCTGTTTGCGGTGTTTGAACTTGGTGATACCGGCAGCTTCTTCGATCAGAGCGCGGCGTGACTGGGTGCGCTGAAAAATAATATCATCGATGTCGCCCTGACCGATTACCGAATAGCCGTCTTTGCCGATGCCCGTGTCCATCAGCATTTCTTTAATGCTCGACATCAGGGTGCGGGTGTTGTTGACAAAATAGTTACTCTCGCCGGAGCGGAACAACTGCCGACCGATGCTGACTTCTGAATAGTCCATAGGCATGGCGCGGTCTTCGTTGTCGAGAATGAGCTTGACCTGGGCAAAGGCAGAGGCCTTGAATTCGGAAGAGCCTGCGAAGATGACTTCCGACATTTTGGTGCCGCGCAGAGCTTTGGCACTCTGTTCGCCGAGAACCCAGCGGATCGCGTCGCACACGTTGCTTTTTCCCGAGCCATTGGGGCCGATAATTGCAGTGATACCGGGAGTGAAATCAAACACCGTCTTGCGGCCAAAAGACTTGAAGCCCATCAGCTCAAGTGACTTAAGATACATTGAAGTTTGCCTGACCTTATTAAATGTATTTCTGGTTGAATAAATCAACCTTATATATGCCACAATTCGCAGCAAAAAAACAGCTTTCTGGTGTATTTTTTAGAGGCGACATTCACTTATTGTTGCCGGTGTGCATCTGTGGTAGTCTGAAAACCCGGGCAAAACGTCTGGGTATTTTTCACAAAACTGCCGATAGAATCAGCGAACCCTATTTTACGAAGGAACTGTAAATGGAAAACCACGATAACGAAGAAAACAACAACGAAAGCAATCAGCAGCCACCACAGGACCCGGCGGGAGAAATCAAGCAGAAGCTGCTGTTTTTCGTAGTGGCAATCATTCTTCTGGTCGGCTTAAAATTCGGAATGGGCCTGTAATTAAGAATTCTGCAGGTTAAACAGCCATTATCGACTGAGCCCGCTATCTGAACTGAAAATCTGCAATAGCACAGAAGCTGTCGGCACGCCCGGCAGCTTCTGTGCATTCTGGCAGATTTGATCAACTTCTATTGTGGAAACTGGTGCCGGCATGTGATAGACTGCAGAAAAAGCTGATGAACCCACAGGAGGTTGCCATGCCGGTAGTTGGCACATCAATGCCCAGAAAAGACGCTCTCGACAAGCTCAGAGGCGTCGCAAAATATATCGATGACTACAGTTTTTCAGACATTCTGCATATCGTTACCGTCAGATCACAGCACGCTTACGGGCGTCTGATAAAGATCGACAAGTCGGCCGCCGAAAAAATGCCGGGTGTTCTCGGCGTTATAACCGCTGAACAGGTACCTGGCAAAAACGCTGTGCCACTTGTCTTTGATGACGAACCATTTCTGGCCGAGGGTTATGTCAGATTTCACGGCGAACCGGTCGCTCTAGTCGTTGCCGAAACACTCGAACAGGCGCAGGAAGCCGCCGGCCATGTCAAAGTCGAAATCGAGCCGCTCAAGCCGGTTCTCGGCATCAGAGAAGCAATTGCACCTGATGCGCCACGCATTTACAAAGACGACAACATTTTCAGCCGCTACAACGTCTGCAAGGGCAACGCTGAAGAGGCCATGAAAAAAGCCGTTCACATATTCGAACAGGAATACGAAACCCCGTATCAGGAACACGCCTATCTTGAAACGAACGGCGTCATAGCCGTTCCGGGCCTTGAAGACTCGATGACCGTTTATGGCAGTATGCAGTGCCCGTTCTACGTGCATGACGCAGTGGCAGCAGCTGCCGGCATCGACCGCAACAAGGCCAGAGTCGTGCAGACCACCACCGGTGGCGGCTTTGGCGGCAAGGAAGATTTTCCGTCAGTGGTGGCCGGGCAGGCAACCATTGTTGCCAAGCTTTTCAACCGGCCGGCAAAGCTTATTTACAAGCGCGAAGAAGACATTATCGCCAGCTCGAAACGTCACCCGGGCCTGATCAAAATGAAGGTCGGCACCGACGAGCGCGGCAAAATCGTTGCGGCCCTCATTGATTACTATGTTGACGGCGGCGCTTACTCGACGCTGACCCCGATCGTTCTCTGGCGTGGCACTGTACATGCCCTCGGGCCCTATGAATGCGAAGATATTCATGTAAGGTCTTATGGCGTGGCGACTAATAAGGTTCCGTGCGGTGCCTACCGCGGCTTCGGCTCGCCTCAGGTTATCTTTGCCGGCGAATCGATGATCGACGAAATCGCGGTCGCCCTCAAGGCAGACCCGCTTGAAATCAGGCGGCTGAACGGTTACAAACTGGGCTCAAAAACAGCCACAGGTCAGGTTCTCGACCAGTCATGCGGCCTGATGGAAACCATCGACAAGGCCCGCGAACGCTCACAGTGGGCGGCAAAATGGCAGGCCCCGGCTGACCGCAAAGGCAATGTGAGAAGAGGCATCGGTATTTCTTCAGTCTATTACGGCGTCGGCCTTGGCGCTGGCGGCAAGCACCTCGACCGCGTCGGCACCAGCATGACAATCATGAAAGATGGTTCGGTTCACTGCGCCATCGGTAACGTCGAAATGGGTCAGGGCGCCAGAACTGTATTGGCACAGATTGCTGCTGACGCTCTCGGCGCTCCGTTCGATCTCGTCAACGTCGTCGAAACCGACACCAACATGGTGCCCGATTCAGGCCCGACTGTGGCCAGCCGCACGACTTTCATGTCAGGCAACTCTCTGATGCTGGCTGCCGCCGAGTTAAGGCCGCGCCTGCTGCAGGTGGCCGCCGACATGCTTGGGGCCTCGTCGACCGCTGAAGTTGAATTGATCGACGGGCAGGCATTTCTCATAAAAGACCCGAAAGGCAAGCAGATCGGCTTCAAGGAACTGGCTGCCAAGCTTTACGCTTACCGCTTGATGCCGAGCGCTTTCGGCTGGTTCATCGCACCCGATTCCTCTTACGATAAAGAAACTGGCCAGGGCAATGCCTATTTCGTTTACAGCTACTGCACGAATATCGCCGAAGTCGAAGTCGACATGGAAACCGGCGAATTCAAGGTAATTCGCATAACTTCGGCCCATGACATGGGTAAAGCCATCAACCCGCAGCAGGTCGAAGGGCAGATCGAAGGCGGCACACTGCAGGGGCTCGGCTACGCAACCATGGAAGAAATCCGCCATGATGCCAACGGGCGCATGCTGAATAACGCCTTTGCGACCTACATTCTGCCAACCACCGAAGACACGCCAGAAATCGACCCGATCATCGTCGAGCACCCCTATGACCGCGGCCCTTATGGCGCCAAAGGTTTCGGGGAAGTGCCGCTGATGGGCGTAGCCCCGGCCATTTCGAATGCGATTTACAATGCCACCGGCGTCAGAATCCGCCGCCTGCCGATCAAGCCCGAAAAAATACTCGGTCTCGAAGACTGAATTGAGACTATTCAAGCATGCCAGAAGTAAATATTGCAGCTTCAGTACAGCAGACACGGGCTCCTATTGAATGGAACCGGATCGCGGCGCTGGTCGCCACCGTCGCGGTTCTGTTTTTCTTTACCCGTTCAGCGCCTTTCCCGGCACAAACATTCTGGGATCTGACGCTGGCGCGCGATTTCGACCTGTCGCTCGGCTGGGTTTTCTTTCCTGAGTCGATCGCGCTGACGATTGCCGATTCGAGCGCCTCGCTGCTCGGATTGAAAGCAATATTTCATATAGCCTATTTTCTGCTGTGCTGCATACTCTGCACCTGGGTTTTCAAGAGCCGCGAAATACTGCCGGGCATAATTTTTCTGGCGGTATTCGCCCTGTCGATGCAGGCGTTTTTAAGTCTACGCATGCTTCTGACCCTGATTTTTGTAGCCGGAACCATTACTATTCTCGACAACAACCGGCTGAAGAATCATTTCGGTCTGGTGTTGATTCCGATTACTGCTGCAGCGAGCGGGCTCGGTCTCAACAGCTGGCTGCTGGTAGCACTGGTCGCCTGCCACGCTTTTTACAACGATCACTACAGCCCGACTCTGGCTCTCTGCGCGCTGATCGGGCTGTTGTTTTTCCCTGAAGGGGCGGCGAGCTCGGTTGATACAAGCTCAGTTTTATCATGGAATTTTATGCCCGAAAACGACATGCAGATAATGTATCTGCTGGCAGGCATCTTTCTGCTGATCACTCTTGCGATGCTGGGGCGACTGGCGCACGAAGACATGCCCAATCTGTTCTTCTACGCCATCACCGGTTTCATAGCCCTGATAAACCCGGCGGCCCTGCCGATTTTTGTGCTGATGGGACTGACCATTCTGCTCAAATGTTTTTCAGAAATTGAGCCGTTGCCGCTCAATTACCATCTGGTCGGCATTATCTTTCTGACAGCCATTGTGCATCTTTTTCTATTCGTGAACCCGTTTGGTTTCAAGCTCAATCCGACGGTGCGCGGGCAGCTGGGAAAAAATCTTTCACCACTGCTCGAAGGCTATGTCGAGGAACAGACGATTCTGAACCACGAAATCGGTGAGCTGGCCTGGAAAGGCCTGGTATCAGTAAGTCAGGATGACCTAAGACGCATAGCACTGATAAAAGAATGGAAGCTGTACCGCAACGGCAGCGGTGAATTCGACCTGCGCCCGCAGCAACAGGCGGTCGCTGCTCAGCCAGAGGCGGCTGAAACTACCGTCGACTTTTAAAACTACCGGTTACAGTTCAAAACAAACGGCCCGTATCACAAGTGGATACGGGCCGTCTGTTTTGAGACGATCAGATCAGGGGGCGCAGCCACTGCAGCTTGCGCAGTCGGTTCATCTTTTTAACGGTTTCGCTCTTCACGTGATCTTCGGGGCCGACTTTTTTAACAATTCGGCCTTCGCTGTCGCGTTCGAGGCGGTATTCGATGATGTTCTTCTTCATCAGGTTGAAAATGCGGTTGCGGGTCATCTGAGCGAAAGGTTTGTCGTGAATTGCGGCGACGACTTCGGAGTTGACCTGTTCGCTGAGGGGGTCCATGTTGTAGGAGCCAACGATGGTTACCAGACCGTCGAATACGAAGATCTTGGCATGCAGGCGCTCATTCTGGCTCGGAGCGACAAACAGGCGCGCGGTCGGCATGTCGGTCAGCATTCTTTCCCAGTCGTTCATCAAAAAGGCCTGCGGAAACAGTGAGTCAGTCGATTCAGCACTGTTGGTATGAAAAACGATTTTAACGCCGCGCTGAGCAGCGCGCTTGAGAGCGGCTTCGACCTCGGTGGTGATTACCAGATAAGGATTCTGCATGATGACTTCGCTGCGGCAGGCTTCGATCATCTTGAGGATCGAGGGGGTAATACCGTTGAGCGGGCCGCAGTAGGAGTGTTTGTCAAGAATCTTGACCGGTTTCTGGCGTTCACCTCTGAACAGGTCGAAAGCGGCGTATGAGCTGATGCCCTTGAACAACGAAATTTCTTTATTCATTTCGACGAGGGCTTCTTCGAGATCTTTGGAGAGATTCAGTTTTGCGGGGTCAAACAGGCCACGACCCTGCATGTAGCGGCTCATGACGCGATAAGCCAGATCGACCTTTGCCAGCTGGTTTTTGAAGTTTACGGCGTCAGCCTTGACCACAGAATTTTTCAGGTAATTCCATTCGTCGTCGAATGCGGCTTTAAGCTGTTTTGCAACATGTTCGCCCTGCATGAGAACGTCGGCGTCGTTGTAAACGATGTCATTTTCGCCGTTCTGGGCGAAGTAGTCGGCACCGATGTTGCGGCCACCGATAATGGTGGTCATACCGTCGCAGATGATGATTTTGTCATGGTTTGAAGCCACGACTTTTTTGAAATCAGTGAAGGCAGAGAGCAGAGATTTGCTGACCGAATTGTAAAGCTTGATCTGAACATTGGGGAAAGCGGCCAGTTCTTCGATCTTGTCGGGCATCTTGCTCATGTAAGGCATGCGGTAGACGCGACCGTCGATCATCAGGCGGATTTTCACGCCGAGACGGGCTTTTTTAAGCAGCAGGCCGATGAAGGCCTGACCGAAAATATCTTTATCAACGATGTAATACGTGCAATCAATGGTGTCGCGGGCTTCTTCGATCATTTTCCAGCGAGAATACCAGGCTTCGTCGTTAGCGGTTATCAGGCGCACCCGGGTCGGTTCGTAGCGGCCGCCAACCTTGATGGTGTTGAACACATCTGACAGACTGCTGTTATCAGGAACCGGACGGTAAGGTACACTGGCGTAAACAGCAGAACAAAGCAGACAAAGCATCAGACCAACAAATAAAACTGACCTGAAAATATTTTTCATATGGTTCTCCGCGTCGAGATTCTTTTAATTTTAATTTTTTTCCCCCCATGTAGCAAGTAGCTGTACAACCTTTTTGCTGTTAAAATTGAAATCTGCCTGGGAAATGCTGATATTCCAAATAAATCGCTGCTTACTACAGGGCAGGCAAAGTGAAGGTAAAATTTTCGACATTGAAAGGATTGCCATGAACAACGATCTTCAGACCACTGAAAATACACAGGAAGCGGCGACCGAAGCTCTCGAAATCGACCCGTTAAAAATGCAGGCCTTCTAAAATGAACTTGAAGGGCAGCAGAATCTGCCGATGGCTCTTGTTGCCGGCCTGGCTTCGGCAGTCGTCGGTGCGACCATCTGGGCCGGTGTTACAGTTCTCACCAAACACCAGATTGGCTGGATGGCAATTGCGGTTGGTGTTCTGGTCGGATTCTCAGTCGGCAAAGCCGGCAGAGGCATCTCGCAGACATTCGGCCTGCTCGGTGGTTTTTTTGCTTTTCTGGGCTGCGCGATCGGCAATCTTCTCTCAGTCTGTGGTTTCATCGCCATTCAAGAATCGCTGCCGTTTTTAGAAATGGCGGTTGATCTGCTCTCGCAGCCCTCCATTGCCTTCCAGGTCATGAAAGCGACTTTCAACCCCATGGATGTTCTTTTTTACGCACTGGCAATTTATGAAGGTTACAATTTTTCCTTCAGACAGATTACCGAGCAGGAACTGGCAAGCCTGGTCGTCGACCGCCCCTGACAATCAGGAAATATCGAGACTCACTCTGTCAGGTTGATGCCGTGAGCGGCCAACTCAGAGGTGAAAGTCTTCCCTGAAACCGGCAGCGTTCGTATGCGCAGAGTAAGAATGCGCAACTGTTCTGCTGTTTCTGTTGGAATCTTGCAAAAATCCTTTTCGGTGCAAACCAGGCGTAGATTGCTCTGCGCAGCTTTTGTGGCAAGAGTCTGCAGCTCTGCGGCAGTGAAACGGTGATGGTCTCTGAATTCGGCAGTTTCAGTAAGGTTCAGACCAAGACTGCTAAGCTGACTGTAAAAACCCGCCGGGCGCCCGATCGCCGAAAAGGCAAAAAACCTGTCTTCTTTTTTGGCGTCGATTCTGCTGCCACACCAGTTATACAGACCGTCGCACAGGGTTTGTACTCTGATTACCGGCACTTTCGGCGCCTGCTGTTTCAGCCAGCACAGCCATTCTGCCTGCTTTTCTGCCGAAGCGGTTTCGCACCTGGTCAGCAGAATTGCCTGTGCCTGCTGCAGACGCCAGGCCGGCTCACGCAGGCGGCCTGCAGGTATCAACTGCGCCTCAGAAAAATCAGCCATCGCGTCAAAAAGCACCAGATCAACGCTTTTCTGCAGCCGGCGATATTGAAAACCATCGTCAAGAAGCATCAGTTCTGGCTTAAAACGTTTTTCTGCGATTATCGCCGCATGGTGGCGGTTCTTGCCAAGAAAAACCGGAACCTCAGGAAATCTGGAGTTAAGAAGCAGCGCTTCGTCGGTCAGTTCAGGCGGGTGCGGACCCCTGCCCTGCAGATGGTAAAAACTTCGTTCCCAGGGGCTGCGGTAACCGCGAGAAAGCACGCAGCAGCGATGCTGCTTTAACTCTGCAAGCAGCTCGAACAGCACCGGGGTCTTACCGGTGCCACCCATACTCAGGTTGCCAACCGAGATTACACGTGCCTGCGGGCGGTATTTAAGAAAATCGAAGGTCGCAAAGAAAATTCGTTCGGCAGCAGTCAGGCAGCCATAGATCTTTGTCAGTAATTTAAGCATCATCAACCCTGCGCCAGCATGCTCTCAAAAGCTGCCCGCATTTTCTGCAGCCTTGCTTCGTTTTCGGTGCAGAAACCCGGGCGGGCCTGACGAAAATCGGCGACCTGGTTCTGCTGCAGAATTTGAATCCCGGCGTCGGTGGCCAGTTCCATGACCTTGGTGTCGTATGCGGCAAGTTTAACCGGCAGGCCGGCTCTGATCATTGCAAGACCGGCATGATAACGCATCGCCAGGCCGTGTGAAAGATTATTGCAGGCTTCGGCAAATTCAGAGAATGAAGTCGGTCTGACAATCGATGCGCCCGGAGCCAGCTGTCTGATTGCCGTCATGTCATCGCGACGCGCAGCCAGGCCAATAATCTGGCGTTCATTGTGGCGAAGCTGATGCGCCACAAGATCGGTAAAATTGCCTGATTTCCAGGGTCTGAGATTCAAACCGAGCGGGCCATTCTGTCTTGGCTCGGCCTGCCACCTGACCGGGAAAATCCACGACCAGTCAGCGCCGAATTCAGCCTTTGTCGGTCCAAGCTCGTCAAACAGCTTTATCGACTCGAGGTCACGCAACCAGGCATGGCTGACACGGCGAAGAGCTCTGCTGACGATGGTGCGGGCCCAACGACTGCGCAGCGGGCCAACCCCGGCGCCCCAGAGCGAAGTTTTGCAACCCATGGCGGCAGCGGCGATCAGACGCAGAGCAAACCAGGTTACCCCTTCAAATGACCAGTCCTGAAGGATGCCGCCAGAAAACACGGCATGACGGCTTTCGGCGGCCGCCTGCAGATACGCCGGCCATGAAGCCAGGCCACGGCGACGCACCGGTGCAGCCGGCCCCTGCGCCAGCGAGCCACTGGTAACTGTGGCACTGCTGCCGGCGGGCAGACAGCTGCAGATTGCCTGCAGAATCGTTTCGTCGCCGAGGTTTCCTTCACCAAAAAAGCCGGTAATGAGAATTTTCATAGGCGATATACTGACTTAAATTGCCTGCAACGTCAAGTAACCCGCAAATGGAGATTGCACAAAATGCCTTCGCCCCTTATGGACGAGATTCCAGCCTATACTCTCCGGGGCATAAACGGGGAATGACGCAATTTAACGCGATTGCCCCGGCAATCCGCAAAAGTTACAGCAGGCGGGAAAGGATTGGGGCGAGCCTTTCTTTCCAGACGGGTATGGGCCCGGTGAAGGGTTGCGGTGCAGAACGGTGTTCTTTGAGAGCTGCTACAGCGGCAGCGGGATTTGCGACAAAACGGCTGATCATTGGATTACCGTGCAGAGAAGCCAGGTCTGGCGACCAGACTTCAAGACCGCAGGCAGCGTATTCATAAGCCTTGATCGGATCGACGCCCTTGATCAGAGGCAGATCACGAAATGGTATCAGGCCAATATGGCAGTTAACCAGAAGCTGCATCAGGTCTTTGTGATTGAGATGCCCGTGATTTTTAACATTCGGCAGCTGCAGCAGGTCGAAGAACGTCTTGCCACGGCCGGTGCCGGCGATGTGCAGTTCGATACCGTCAAGACTGGCAAGCATCTTGAGCCAGTCGCAATCAACCCATTCGTAGTGGGCACCTGACGAAACCAGTCTGATCGCAGACTGAGCAGAATCATCGATTTTATTGGGCATGAATTGGCTGCTATCCGCGATTACCCGCCTCTGGGCAAGAAAATCTTCTGAGCAGGCATTTGGCGCAAAAACGACCCTGTCGCGGCTGCAAGAGATTGATTCGGCAAGAAAAGGATGTGAAACACTTATCAGATCAGCCCTTTTTTCGATCTCGGTTTCATAACGTCGCCATACGGAATTTTTCTGCCCGGGAAAGCTGCCATGCAGGTCACAGCGGTCATAGAGAATACGGCCCCATGATGATTCTGTAAGAGCGGCCAGCGAAGGCTCGGCAAGCCAGAGAATCGTCTGTGAAAACCTGCAATCAAGCTGCTTTTTTAACAATTTTGCAGCAAGCCGGCAGACAATTCTTTGCAAAGCCGGAACAGACGAAGCTTTAAACGGCACTCTGAGTTTTACAACCGTCAGACGGTCAACAATATTCTCGGCTACTGCTGACCAGCCCGGACTGATAAGGGGCTCGACGAAAAAAACTTGAAAGCCCAGCGCCGCGAGTTCGCGGGCAAAAGCCTGGTGGCGTTGCTGCAGCCGCGAAAATATTACCGGCGCCACGAAAATCACTGTTGATAAAGAAACAGGGGGGTTCAGGAGCAAGCTCTCAACTCCTGACGCAGCAGGTTTTCGAATTGATCGACCATGCCTTCATAGTCGTTGATCGCCGCAAAACGGTCAATAGCAGCCTGGCTCAGGCGAGAATAGACCTCAGGCATGGCGATCTTTTTAAAAGCCTGCACCAGAGCATCAGCGTCACCTGGTTTGATCAGCAGACCGTTTTCGTCGTTTCTGATGATTTCGGGGATCCCGCCGATGTCAGTGGCAATGCAGGGAATTCCGAAACGCATGGTTTCAAGAAGGCTGAGCGGTATGCCTTCGCCAAGCGATGGCAGCAGAGCAACATCGATTTCGGAGTAATAACGGTCGGGCTGCGGAACAAAGCCGTAAAAGGTGACCATCCCGGTTAAATGCAGCTTGCTGCACAGCTTCTCAAGGGCTTCGCGTTCAGGTCCATCGCCAAAAATATGGATTCTGTCGACACCACAACGATCAGCCTCACCGGCAATGGTTTCAAGGGCCCATCTATGCCCCTTGTTGGCGTGAAGTTTGGCGGTTATCGCAACCTGAAGTTTCTTTTTGGGCGATTTCCGTGGTGAAAGCGCCGACCCGGCAATGGCATTTTTGATTACACAGAGATTGCGCGGGCTGGCTCCCTGATCGAGCAGGTGATCGCAGACCGCCTGTGAAACAGCAATCTGCCTGGTGCTGTATTGATAGTAAACTTTCTGGTTAAGACCATGCACATGCGAAACAACCGGCACACCTGTCAGTCGGCCGAGTATGCCTGAAATCAGACTGGCACGGTTAAGATGCGAACTGACGATTTGTGGCCGCAGAGCTCTGAGGTCGTGCAGCAGTCGGGCCATAAAGAAAAAGCCGCCAGCCGACATTTCGCTGGTCGAGTATTCAATACCGGCCGATGTGAGAGCCTCGCTGAGTGGCGCACCAGCGCAGGTCGCCGAGACGCGCCAGCCTCTTTCCATGAGACTTTTCATCAAACCAAGCGCCAGACGTTCGCCACCGCCAAGTTCGCCCGATGAAACTGCAAAATGCGCGTGTGGTTGCCTGTTGAGCATCCGCGAAAAAATTTCAAGATGCTTTTCGATGCCGGTCTGTCGGTTAAACGAGGTTTCGACACGACAGCGACCTTTTTCGCCGGCCGACTTGCGAAAACCAGGCGAGCTGGCAAGTTTTTCGAGGCAATCGGTGAGCTCGTTCAGACGCTCGGGAGCAAACAGCAGACCAGTCTGGCCATGCTCGACAAGCTCTGGAATGCCCCCCACTCTGGCACCGACAATCGGCAGAGCCCTTTCCATGGCTTCACAGACATGAATACCAAAGGCTTCCTGGCGGGAAGGGGCGACGAAAATATCAAGGCCGTCGAGAAATGCGCGCTGGTCGCTTACCTGGCCGGCGAAAAAGCACTGCCTGCTGACATCGAGCTTTGCCGCCAGCGCCTCAAGTTCGGCCCGATGTCGGCCTTCGCCGCCGATTATCAGCGAAAATGGCACAGAACGTTTTTTCAGTTCAGCGCAGGCCTCGATCAGACGATCGATGCCTTTCACCGGGTGCAGGCGGGAAAGAGTTCCGATTCGCACTGGCCCGGCAGCAATGGCGCTGACGCCCGGGGGCCTGATGTTAACGCCCGGGTAAATAACGCTGCATTCATCAGAACGCAGTTTTCGGATATTGCCGCGATACCAGTCACGCAAAAAGCGACTCGGAAAGATAATATAGTCTGACAGGCGACTCAAAAGCTTTTCAATATGATGAAAAGTCCTGGTTTCATAGCCATGGACCGATGTGACAAGTCGGGTTGCAGGAGAAAAAAGACAGGCAATACGTGCCCAGAAACTGGCTCTGAACAGATGTGAGTGAACAATATCCGGTCTGAAAGCGCGCAGCAGCATTAAGATGCGAAAAAAAGCCGGCAGATCAAGCATTTTTTCGCCAAGCAGGTGAACTTTGAAACCCTCATTGCGAAGAACTTCGCCAAGGGGACCATCACGAAAGCAGGCAATCTCGACTTCATGCCCTTCTTCTCTGGCCCGGCGAGCCAGGTCAAGCACCACAAACTGTGCACCACCGAGAGTCAGGGCATTGATGATTTTGAAAATTTTCATTTTTTCAGGTCAGAATGGGGTATTGACGCCGAGAATTTTTCGTTGAGACTGACAAATTCAGCCTCTGCAGCTGTCAGCGTCATGCGCAGCGTTGCAGCCTTAAAAACATTGACCTGGGTAGATAATACCCTGATCTGCTCGGCCCAGGCCACCATATTTGCTGCAAGAAACTTTTCATTTTCGCCCACCAGTGTCTGAAGCGCCTTACAGCTGTTGATAAGCAGCTGGGCGTTTTCTTTCAGAAGGTCGTGATTCTGATCAAACAGTGCGCTCCAGAGACCATCGAAGCTGTGGGTAAAATCGAGAAGCACTCTGGCTCTGTCAGTTTTCGGCATCGCTTCAAAAAGAAACGACAGGCGGCGTGAAAAGCGCAGCATTTCGTCATGGGCACGCACCGGGTCGACATCCAGCTGGCGGCGGATTTCGCCGATAATGCGGCCAAGATCACTGAATTTGCTGCCCCAGGCAGGGTCAAGCTTTCCCCATTCGGGCGGAAACTGGTTGAAGGCACTCGAAAAATCAACCCAGCGTGACATCAGCTCGAAAAGATACTTTTCGGCTTTTTTTTCTTCGGTATAATTTTCTCCCAGATTTCTGATGGCCTGGGCAAGACCGGTTATACCTTCGCTGAAAGCATCAGTTTTACTGGTTCCGGCAATGATCGAGAACAGATTGACGTCACAGGCACGCGCCGGTGGCACCAAAAGCAGCAGACACGCAAGAATGACCAGTAAAATTGTCTTTCGCACTGCTGTTCCTCCGAATGAATAAAATGCCTTCGCTCTCTATTTTAGCACTGAATCGACAAAATTCGAAGCTGCTGTTTTGCAGCCATGGCAATCGCACTGAATTCCTGAATTCCGTGCCAAAGTAAGTAATGGCAGCTCTTCGATCCGGCCGATGCCGACTCAGGACTGGAAAAAGCCAGCCCATTCAAATGTGACAGCAGACTGATTTTCTTTTCAGCTGGTCTGGTCTGTGGCTGTTTTTGTATTCGAAAGAGTTTCGGGCTGGGCAGCGCATTCCTGCAGGTTGGCCCGGGCGATAATCAGCCGGGTGATCAGCCAGGCTATCAGGGCACCAAACAACCAGCCGGCAGCGACATCGAGAGGAAAATGCACACCGACGTAAATTCTTGAATAGCCCACGAGAAATGCCAGTATCAGCAAAGGCAACCCGGCTTTGAAGCCACAGATCATAAGGGTGACGACGGCGAATGCCGCCGTGTTGGCTGAATGATTCGAAGGAAACGACTTGCTGGTTTTAACCGGCAACAACAGCCGGCAACGAAAGTTGTCAGTCTGTTCGAGCGAGCAGGGACGGGTTCTTCCGACTGCTTTCTTGACAACGCGGGCGCAGAAAAGGTCAGTGCCACCCACCGACAGCAGCAGCGCCAGCGCCAGCACCCGCAGGCGTTTTCCCCCGCGGCAGATCATGAGAAACCATGCTAAAAGCACGAATGGCAGCCAGGTTTTGGCATCGGTGATGAACGGCATGAACCAGTCGAGAAAGCCGTTGGTGAGGTCACCGTTCAGAAGCATGAACAGGCGATGGTCGAGGGCAATCAATGAATTGAGCATCAGTATTCAGTGTGAATCATTTCGAGATTTTCGAAACGGGCGAAATTCTCGTTGAAGGCCAGCTGAACCGCGCCAACCGGGCCGTTGCGCTGTTTGGCGATAATTACTTCGCCTTTGCCCTTGCTCTCTTCTTTTTTGTTGTAATACCAGTCGCGGTAAAGAAACATGACCACGTCGGCATCCTGCTCGATGGCGCCAGATTCGCGCAGGTCAGAAAGCATCGGGCGGCGGTCGGTGCGCGACTCAACAGCACGCGAAAGCTGAGACAGACAGATGACAGGCACTTCAAGTTCACGGGCCAGGCCCTTGAGACTGCGGGAAATGGCCGATACTTCCTGCTGGCGGCTCTCGGGCTTTTCGCTGCCTGACCATGCGATCAGCTGCAGATAGTCGATGATAATCATGCCGATCTTTTCCTGGGTGAAGGCGCGGCGGGCTTTGCTGCGAATTTCGAGCAGGCTGGCATTCGGCATGTCGTCAATGAGAATCGGTGTATCTTCGAGAACACCGGCCGCGAGCGAGAGTTTCATCCAGTCTTCATCGCCAAGATAGCCGCGCCGCACTTTCGAGCCGTCAATTCTTGCCTCAGAGCACAAAAGACGCGTAACCAGCTGCTGATGGTTCATTTCAAGAGAAAAGAACATGACCGGAGTTCGTGAATGGTAGGCGGCGTACTGAGCAATATTAAGACAAAAGGCGGTTTTACCCATTGACGGGCGGGC
>JAKQKW010000237.1 GCA_029560455.1 Candidatus Rifleibacteriota bacterium | reverse complement strand
AGCAGCAGCATGAAAGAACCGCTGATGCCCGGCAGAATCATGGTGCAGATCGCGATGATTCTGCCGGGCATCAGCGGTTCTTTCATGCTGCTGCTGATGGGGGTATATTTTGATATTCTCATCTGCATCAACGAACGCCAGATAGTCCCGCTGCTCTGTTTCGCCGTCGGTGCCGGCATCGGCCTGCTGGTCTTCACACGCTTTCTCAATTACCTGCTCGCCAGATTTCACGACAGTACCATGGCCTTTCTGGTCGGACTGGTGGTTGGCTCCCTCTACGCCATCTGGCCATTCAAAACCTTCGATTTTGCAGCCGGGCGCCGCATCGATCTCGAAAACATCATGCCAGCCGCCTTCGGCAGCAACGAAATGCTGACACTCGGCACGGTAATCGCCGGCTGCCTGGTGGTCTGGCTGTTCATCTGGCTCGAAAAGAAGCTGCCGGCACCCGAAGCAAAAGCCCAGGGCAAGGTTTATTAGTTGGCTGGGGGGGCTTTGGCCGGCTGTAACCAGATGTGGCGGTACTGCAGCAGTGATTCGCCCATGGCGCTCAGGGTCAGGCCTTTTACCTGAGGCTGGTAAAGAACATGTACTGTGTAAAAATACATGAATACCCAGGGCGCCTCTTCGACGATCAGCTTTTCTGCCTGGCGGTACAGCTCGACACGGCGGCTCATCTCGGTTTCAAATCTTGCTTTATCAAGAAGCGCATCAACCTCGGCATTCTTGAAGCCTGAAAAATTATAACCGACACCGATGTTCGATGAATGGAAAAGCGTATAGAGAAAGCTGTCGGGGTCAGGGTAATCGACGGTCCAGCCCATGCGGAAAAACGGCGCCGCGCCATTTTCGATACTGCTGAGATGGTCGCCAAAATCGACTTCTTTAACATTGCAGCTGATACCGATATCGCGCAGATTGGCAAGCACGAATTCTGCAGTGCGCGCGTGAATGGGGTCGCGGTTATACTGCAGTTCGATATCCGGAAACCCCTTGCCTTCGGGGTATCCGGCTTCAGCCAGCAGGGCGCGCGCCTTTGCCAGATCATAGACGTAACCGGCAAGCGCTTCGTCATGCCCGGGGAATCCGGGGGGCAGAACACCATTGGCCGGTGCGGCGCGGTCATTGAGAACCAGCTTGACGATAGTATCGCGGTCTATTGCGTAATTAAAGGCCTTGCGAACCAGCGGGTTATTGAAAGGCGGCTTCGCCATGGTCATGCCAAGATAATTGATACCCCAGAGGTTCGATTCAAGCAGATTAGCAACCAGTTTTGCATCCTGTCTGATGCTGCGATATTTTGAATCGGGAACATCGACATGGCTGAGGCGACCGGCCATGAATTCGGCAAAACGTACCTCTTCGTCGGTGATCACCGGGAATTCGAGGCGGTCAAGCCAGGGTCGACCCCTGAAATAATCGGGGTTGGCTTCAAGAATGATAGTATCAGAGGCCTTTTCGACCCAGCGAAACGGCCCGGTGCCGACCGGCAGTTTTTCAAGGCCGGCTTCAGAGTCTTCACGCGGTATAATACCGGCATTTATCATCGCCAGTAATGAAACAAACGGCGCAAATGGCTTTTCGAGAACAAATTCGACGGTCTGACTGCCGATGGCGCGCAAACCGTCGATCTCGGCGGCTTTGCCTTCGGTAAAGGCGCGCGCGCCCTTGATGACCCAGAAAAACGACGCCTGCGAATCTTCACGTGGTTTCAGCAGGTGTTTGAACGAAAAAACCACATCATCGGCAGCGACTTTGCGGCCGCCGTTGCGGGTTGGCTTACCGCCCGCCTGGCTGTGAAAAGACACATCGTCGCGCAGGGTAAATGTGTAGGTAAGTTTGTCATCACTGATTTTCCAGGTGCTGGCGAGCGCCGGCACGACTCTGGCGTCGTTGTCGAACTCGACAAGACCGTCGTAAAGCTGACGACAAACTTCGTGTGAATTTGAATCTTTTATCATGGCCGGGTCAAGCACGATATACGAGTCCGCAAAGGCCCGGCGGTAGATACCACCGCGCACCGGCTGCTCTTCAGCTTTTTTATCGATCTGAGTCTGATTATCCGAGCAACCGCTCAGAAAAACCACCAGCGCCAGCACCGAAATAGAAAATCGCGGGCTTTTATCAATATTGTGAAGCTTCGGCCTATCAGCCGGGTTGCTTTTTCTCCAGCGATTCGCTTCGCTCACAAGCTTCCGAAAAAGCAATCCCGTCTTCTCGCCTCGCAATATCTTAATCGGAGCAGATTTAGTCAAGAATACTATGAAGGTATGAAAGCCTTTAATTATGCGTAAAAAAGGGTACATCTGATAACCTCTCAGGAAAACTAGGAGATGTATTCTATCACAGTTCCCCCGGTCCGAAAGAAAAATTAGGTCGCGAAACAGGGTAAATGCAAACTGAATTAACTCTAGACGCTGCTTTCGGCAGGTCAGGCGATTGCATAAGCGAGCTTGTCGAGCACCCCATAGTTCCCTGTAAGCGATGCCGCTAAGACCGGACGTTTTGCCTGGAGGGCAAAACGCGGGCGATTGCCGCAGGATGCGGCTTAGAGCCCGAGTTCCGGTCGCGCGAGCAGAGTGAGCAGATGGAACTATGAGGGGGCGAAGATCGCAGAGCGTTGCAACGACTGACATGCCGTAGCACGCTGTTGGAAAGAAAAAAGTTTATGTTACCCTGACGTCGCGGGTCAGGCGGAAAGATGGAATTTTTTGCGGGAGTTGCCGTGCTTGATTTAATTGGTTGAACGTGTTAGAATTTGCGCTCGACCTTCAAAAGCTTAGATTGAAAGGAACGCAGCAAAGCCGCAACAGATGCGGTGTTTGTTGTTTTTCTATATCACAGGAGAAAGAATGACATGACTGAGTCAGTTGAACACATTACAACTGAAGTTCGGCGTTTCGTCGAATCGTCTTTTTCCTATGAGGTCTATGACGTGACTTTCAAGCAGGTCAACCGGCGCATGGTGCTCGAAGTCATGATCGACACACCCGACGGGGTTACGGTCGAAGACTGCGAGAAGGTTTCGCGGGCACTGAGTGATTACCTCGACGAGACAGACCTGATTCATCGGGCCTTTACCCTCGAGGTTTCGTCGCCGGGGGTCGAACGAGTGTTCAAGCGCCTTGTCGATTACGAGCGGCATGTGGGAAAACTCGTTAAATGGACGCTCTACGACGAGGAAAAGGGTCAGAAAGAGGTTTTCAGGGCACGACTGACAGAATTTTCACCCGAAAAGATCGTTGTTCGTTCCGAAAAAGGGCTCCGTGAATTCCCGTTGAAATTGGTTAAGGAAGCCCAGGCAGTGTTCGAGTTTCCGGCAAAAATGCAGCGTGGATGACGGGGGAGGTTATTTAAAGTGACAAAGTTTAATCTGATAGATGCATTAAAAGAAGTTATTGGCGAAAAGAACCTGCCGATGGAGGTTCTGGTTCACGCAATCGAAGAAGCGCTGGTCGTGGCATACCGCAAGAATTTCGATTCAGAAGAAGATGTGAAAGTTACTCTTGACCAGAAAACCGGCGATTTCAAGGTTATCTCACGGCGGCTTGTCGTCGACACCGATGACCTTGACGAACCCGACCGTCAGTACACCCTCGAAGAAGCCCGCGAAATCGACCCCGAAGCCCAGCCGGGCGACGTCGTCGAAGAAGATGTGACGCCGCCGTCATTCGGCCGCATCGCAGCCCAGACTGCCCGCCAGGTCGTCAGTCAGAAGCTGAAAGAAGCCGAACGCGGTATCATCTACGAAGAATATCAGAACAAGGTCGGTCAGATTCTTACCGGCAAGGTTCAGCGCGTCGAAAAAGGGCATGTTTTTGTGGAATTCGCCAAGGCTGAAGCGGTTCTGCCGCCAAAAGAACAGATTCCTGGCGAAGTGTTCCGCACCAACGACCGCATCAAATGTTACATTCAGGAAGTAAAGCCGACCCCTAAAGGTCCGCAGATCATACTTTCCCGCAGTTCTGCAAAGTTTGTCGAACTGCTTTTCCGGCAGGCAGTGCCTGAAATCGGCGATGGCATCGTCGAAATAAAATCTTCGTCACGCGAAGCCGGCCTGAGAGTCAAAATCTCGGTCGCCACTTCCGATTCGAAGATCGACCCGGTCGGTTCATGTGTCGGCATCAAGGGCAGCCGCATCAAGGGCGTTGTCGACGAGCTTAACGGCGAGAAGATCGATATCGTACGTTACAGCGAGAACCCGGTTGAATACGTAATCAACGCCCTCAGCCCGGCCAAGGTGCAGTCGGTAACGGTCGCCGAAGACCGCCGGTCGGCTCTGGCCATCGTTGCTCAGGGTCAGCTGTCGCTGGCCATCGGCAAGGAAGGGCAGAACGTCAAGCTCGCCTCGAAACTGACCGGTATTAAAATCGATATCAAAACTGAAAAAGACGTTGAAGACATGGTTTCTGACAGGAAAACCGATGAATGACAGCGCGGAGGTAACGGATGGGTATACGCATACACGAAGCAAGTAAAAAGTATAATTTAAGCAACAAAGACATGGCAGATCTGTTGGCCGCCCTTGGCTATAAGGGCAAGACCAACCCACTCGCTGGCCTTCCCGACGAAATGCAGGAAGTTCTTGAAAAACATTTTGCCGCCCAGAAGGGTGACAAAGCTGCCCGCCCGGCAACTCCAGCCGCGGCACCGCAGCCGGCTCAGGCCGCAAAGCCTAAAGCCGATTTAAAACCGGCCCAGCCACAGTCACAGACCGTCGCTCCCGCCAGCAAACCCGCGCCAGTCACCCAGTCTACGCCCGCCGTTTCCCCTGCCCCAGTCAATCAGCAGCCTGTCAGCGAAAAGAAACATGATGACCGCGAACGTGAGCGGGAAAAAGAACGTGAAAAAGAAAGAGAAGCCCTGGCCGAAAAGGCCCGGCAGGAAAAGAAGAAACTTGGCCCCAAGCCTCTACGCATCGAGGAAGAAGAAGAAGTTGAAGTCAACAAGCAGATAACCATTATCAAAACTGCTTCTCCGAAAAAGGAGACTCAAGCCCCAATCAAGAAAAAGAGCGTCAAGAACAAGACCAACCGCGCTCATTTTTCGAAGAAGGTTCAAGCCGAAATGCGTGAAGCTGAGCGTCAGACCGAGGCAATTCTGGATCGCACCGGAAAAGCCGACAACCTTGAAGAAGATGAAGATTCCCTGCCGAAAGTTCTCGTGCCCACTGACATTACCGTCAGCCAGCTGGCCAAATATCTCGAAGTCGATGCAATTGCCATCGTCAAAAAGCTGTTCGGGCTCGGCGTCGTCGCCAGCTTGAATCAGCGCCTCGAAAACGAGCAGATGCAGCTGCTCGGCCAGGAATTCGGCAAAGATATCATTTTTACTGAAAACGTATTTGAAATTCAGGATACCCCCGACCAGGAAAGCGATCTCAAGAAACGGCCGCCGGTCGTGACCATCATGGGCCACGTCGACCACGGCAAAACCTCGCTGATCGACTATATCCGCAAGGCGCACGTCGCCGACAAGGAAGTGGGCGGTATCACCCAGCATATCGGTGCCTATCAGGTCAAACTGAGCAACGGCATCATCACCTTCATCGATACCCCGGGCCACGAGGCGTTCACCGCCATGCGCGCTCAGGGTGCTCTGGTCACCGACATCGCGATTCTCGTCGTTGCCGCCGATGACGGTGTGCAGCCCCAGACTATCGAAGCGGTTCACCACGCTCAGGCCGCCGGCGTGCCGATCATCGTTGCCATCAACAAGGTCGACAAGCCCGAAGCCAATATCGACCGCGTTAAACAGCAGCTGATGCCTTACAACCTGGTTGCCGACGACTGGGGTGGTCAAACCACCATGGTTCCGGTTTCGGCCAAGGCCGGTACCGGCGTTGCCGACCTGCTCGAAATGATTCTGCTGCAGGCCGAAATGATGGACCTCAAAGCCAATCCGGTGAAGTCCGGTATCGGCACCATTATCGAAGCCCGTCTCGATAAGGGCATGGGCCCGATGGCAACCGTTCTTGTGCAGAACGGCCGCATTCAGATCGGTGACCATATCATCTGCGGCAGCAGCTTTGGCCGTGTCAAAGCTCTGGTCAACGATGCCGGCGCCCGTGTAAAAGAAGCCGGTCCGGCTTTCCCGGTCGTGGTGCTCGGTCTCAACGACGTGCCCCGCGTCGGTGACAAGATGGCCGTCGTCGAAAGCGCCAAATTCGCCCGCTACGTTGGCGAACTGCGCCAGAAGAAGGCCCGCGAAGAACGTCTGTCGCGCGAAAACCGCATCAAACTGGCCGATCTGTTCAAACAGGTTACCGAAGGTCAGGCAAAAGATCTCAACATTATCATCAAGGCTGACGTGCAGGGTTCTTCCGGCGCCATGAAAGATGCGCTCGAACGCCTGAGCACCGATGAAGTCAAGGTCAATGTCATTCATACCGGCGTTGGCGGCATCACCGAAGCCGATGTCAACCTTGCCTCGGCGAGTAATGCCATCATCATCGGTTTCCATGTCAGACCGATGCCGAATGTCGAAGATGCGGCCAAAGCTGAAGACGTCGAAATCAAGGTATTCAGAATCATCTACGACGCCATTGACGCCGTCAAACTGGCGCTCAAGGGTATGTACGAACCTGAATACGAAGAAGAAGTCGTTGGCCGCGCTGAAGTGCGCAAGGTCTACAAGGTTTCAGGCGTCGGCGCTATCTGCGGTTCTTATGTGACCAGCGGCAGCGTCATGCGCAGCACCTCGGTGCGCATCGTCCGTGACGGCGTCGAAATCTACGAAGGCAAGATCGGCTCGCTGAAGCGCTTCAAAGATGACGTCAGAGAAGTTCACGCCGGCTACGAATGTGGTATCGGCGTTGAAAACTACAACGACATCAAAGACGGCGACATTCTCGAATTCTTCCGCCTCAAAGAGATCGAAAGAGTCATCTGACAGGCGTCAGGTGGCATTAAAAGCAGATGGTCGTGGCAATCGGCACCTTCGAAATGCATTTCCCTGAGGTTCACAGCCTCAAGGAAAAGCGCCACATCCTCAGAAGCCTGATCGACCGGGTCAGAGCCAAATTCAACGCCTCGATCGCCGAAGTTGCCAACAATGATCTCTGGCAGCGCGGTACGGTCGGGGTGGCGATTGTGGCCAACGACCGCCGCCTTCTTGAACAGATGGCGCAGAAAATAGACGAAATTCTCGCTGACCACAGCTCAGTGGAAATCGTCGACACCTATTGGGATTACGTATGACAACAAGAAGACAGGAACGGGTCAATTCACTGATCCTGCGCGAGCTTTCCGAGCTGATTCAGCGGCGGGTCCAGGACCCGCGCGTCAGAGGCGTTCACATCGTCAACGTCGACATCAGCCCTGATTTTCATCTCGCCAGGGTTCTCTACAGCTTTCTCAACGAGAAGGGCGAAATCAAGCAGGAAGACGTGCAGAACGGTCTCGATTCGGCCAAGGCATTTTTGCGCCGTGAGCTGAAAAAAACGGTCGAACTGCGCGTTGCGCCCGAGCTCGCCTTTTTCTACGACCCGTCGATACAGCAGGGCGACCGGCTCCTCGAACTGCTGCGCAACATCAAGCCCTCAGATTAAAGCATAAGGACGCACCCGATGAATGTTTCATGGCCAAGCCCCGATTACGACCGGCAGATAGACCTGATTTGTGAAAAGCTCGACAAGGCCAGGAACATTTTCTGCATCGCCCATCCCTATTCCGACGGTGACGCGCTCGGCTCACAGCTGGCGCTCTACCACTGGTGCCGTGCCGCCGGCAAGAACTGCGTCGTCTTGAACTTCGACCCGCTACCAGAACAGATTTCATGGCTGCGTGGCGCCGAGGTCTGCCAGAATTACCTGCCCGAAGACGTCGAATTCGATCTCGCCTTTCTGATGGAAACCACCGAAGCCCGGCGTATGGGCGAGCGCGTTGAATTCTTCAAGCGCGCCACCACCACCGTGCATCTCGACCACCACATCGGGGTTGTCGGTCTTGGCAGCATCAATCTGCTCGAAGAAAAGGCGTCTTCGACCTGCGAGATTCTTTACAACATTCTCGAACGCACCGGCGTCGAGCTCAACCGCGAGTGCCGCGAAGCCCTTTATGTCGGCATTATGACCGATACCGGCAATTTCCGCTTCAACAATTCGACACCGCGCTCGCACGAAATCATTGCCCGGCTGATCGGCAGCGATCTCATCGTCGACGATATCTACAAGCTTGTCTACGAAAATACCAATTACCATCGCGTCGTCATTCACGGCACGGTAATGGCGCGCACCCGCAGCTTCAATGACGGCAAAGTCGTCGCCAGCTGGCTGGCACTCGACGATTTTACCCGCATCGGCGCGACCGAAGTCGACGCCGACGGGGCCATACGCAATCTCAGCTGCATCAAGGGTATCGAAGCGGCCATTCTCTTCAAGGAAGTCGAAGGCGGCAAAGTCAAGATCAGCTTCAGATCTACCGGCAAAATCGACGTCATGGAAGTCAGCCGCCGTTTCAATGGCGGCGGGCATCGCAACGCTGCCGGCGCCCAGATCGACGGCAAGCTTGAAGATGTGATGCAGACGGTTGTAGCAGCCGTAGCTGAAGCCCTGCCGGCAGGAGACAACTGCAATGCCTGATGGCTGCCTCGTTGTCTGCAAACCGCGCGGCTGCTCTTCACACGATGTCATCGCACGGCTAAGGCGGGTTTATAAAATCAAGAACTGCGGCCACGCCGGCACTCTCGACCCGATGGCCCAGGGCGTGCTGCTGGTTTTTACCGGGCGGGCGCTGAAGCTGCTCAATTTCATTCCGGCCGAGCACCTCGACAAAACTTATCTGATGCGCGTCACACTCGGCGCCACCACCGACAGTTACGATGCCACAGGCAATATCGTCAGCCGGCACGAAGGCCCGATTGATTTCAGCAGCGACCACCTGATGACAGCTCTGCGCAGTCTGGTCGGCAGCTACGACCAGGCACCGCCGGCTTATTCGGCGATCAAGGTTGGCGGCAAACGCGCTTATGCCATGGCCAGAGCCGGCGAAGAAGTCAAGCTGGCGAGCCGGCCGGTGCATGTAACCTCGATCAGACTGGTAACAGACTACACGAACGGCGACGGCCGGCATCTGGTATTGCGCGTGCATTGTTCGCGCGGCACCTACGTGCGCTCGATCGCCCATGATCTTGGGCAGAAGCTTGGCTGCGGCGGCTATCTTTCGTATCTGCTGCGTGAACGCGTCGGACAGTGGGCATTCACCCAGGCCTACCCATTCTGGAAAATCGAAAAGGGCGTGCCATTTGCTGAAACCGCCTCTTTCGTGCCTTTTACCGAGATTCTGCCGTTTCCGAAGCTCAAGGTCAGTGCTGACGGCAAGGCACGCATCAAGAATGGCCAGGCAATCGGCCGGCGTGATATAATCAGCATCGCCACCGACAGCCCCGAGGCTGCCGACAAATTTCAGATTCTCGGGCCGGACGGCCGGCTTATCGCTATTTACGAAACCCGTAAAGAGAGCGGCGAAGCACGAAAAGACGGCCTGAAGCTCTACCCGGTGAGGGTTTTCGCGGAAAATGAAGCTTAAGAACCTGCTGCAGGGCGACCCCGGTATCGGGCCATGCATACTCGGCATCGGCACCTTCGACGGCGTGCATCTCGGCCATCGCAAACTGATTGCCGACATCATCGGCTGCGCCAGAGAACGCGGTCTGCCGGCAGTGATTTTTACCTTCGACCATTCACCACGCAAGTTTCTGTCGCCCGAGATTTTCAAGGGCTATCTGACGACCCCCGAAGAAAAGTTCAGCCTGCTGCTCGGCACCGGGGTCGATTACGTCGTTTTCAGGCCGTTCGACGAGACCTTCGCCGCTGTCGGGCATGAAGAATTCGTCAAAGACATTCTCATCAACCGCCTGCAGGCCGAAGTAACCTTCGTCGGCTTCAATTTCTGCTTCGGTGCCCGCCGGGCCGGCACCGCTGACATGCTCGCCAGTCTGCTCACCGACAGTGGCCGCGCCAGTCAGGTCATCGACCCGGTCAGGGTCGATGACGAAGTTGTCTCATCGTCGATTATCCGTGAAGCGGTTGCCGCCGGCGACTTTACGCGGGCAAACCGTTTTCTCGGCCGTGAAGCGAGTTTTTCGGGCGAAGTCGTGCATGGTGACCACCGGGGCCGCGTCATGGGGTTTCCGACCGCGAATCTGCAGCTCGAAGCGAGCCAGAAAATTCTGCCGCCCAATGGCGTCTACGCCTGCCACGCCGACACTCCCGAGGGCTCATACCCGGCCATCGTCAACATCGGTGTCAGGCCGACCTTCGATCGCAGCAACCATCTGCTCGAAGCACATCTGCTGAATTTTACCGGCGACCTTTATCACCGCACCATCAGAATCAGATTCGTTCAGAGAATCAGGGCCGAAAAGCGTTTTCCTGACATGCAGGCGCTCGTCGACCAGATTCACCGCGACCTCGCCGCCCTGCAGAATATAATTCCCTGATATTGTAAAAAAGCGCACTTTTTCATTTAGTTGCGATAATATTCGGTTCTATTCGGCAGCTTCGGTCTTCTTCTCGCCTCGCAATGATTACATCGGGAAGACTATAAATTCCTTCATGGCTGGAGACAGGCGAGAGTCGCGTGCTGGCGCAGGTCGGCCTCGATCGAGTCTTCGTCGCGGTTGCACCAGGCATCGGTAATCGCCGCAATTTTGCGGGCGTTGTCGCCGACGGTCATGTTCATGTGGGTGCCACCCTGAATACCGATCAATGCTTTGTTTTTCGAGCTGGCGGCGTGATAGCCGGCCTCGACTGTGTGTGCTGGCGCAATGCGATCGTTGCTGCCGTAAATCA
>JAKQKW010000241.1 GCA_029560455.1 Candidatus Rifleibacteriota bacterium | reverse complement strand
TATCTGCATTTCCTGTTGAATCTGCTGGTCGGAAAGACCTTTGTAGAAGCGTTTCAGCAGTTCGGTCTGATGCTCTGACAGGCCGGTGCTTTTTTTGTCGAGCCCCAGCAGAAACTCGAAGACCGACCCATGTGATCGGCTGATGTGCAGCTGCATGAAACGGTGCGCTTCATAGAGGGTTTCGCCATCGCGATAGATCAGCCCTTTTTCGATCTCACGACCGCAGGCCAGGCATTCGAGGTGGTGTGTGTGATCATTAAAGCCCTGTTTGAGAATTTCGACCGGCAGGTCGAACAGGTCGTCGCGGGTTTTCATAATTCTGGCTCCTTTTAGATTTGCAATAAAAATATCGGCTTATTTATAGATATCGTAAAATAAAATCTATTAAAATACAAGTTCGTTTTAATATTATCTATTTATTTTTGCAAAGCAGAATCGAATCAAATGCGGTTGCCGGGTTTTCGGCGGCCGGTTTGTTAAATTTTTAACATAGCTGCGGGGTACAATCTGAAAATCCCTTTGTTGAAGCTGGTTGTGCGGTTGGCATGGCTTTTGCTTTACTGCGGTCACCAACTAAAAACATCAGGAGAAAGAAAATGAATAAAATTATGCGTCTCGTGCTTGTGGCTCTGCTCGTGGTAATGACCCTGCCGGCTTTTGCTCTGAATACCGGCAATTTGTCAAAAGCCATGGATACTGCAGCTTATGCCGGTGAATATCTCAATCATCTTATGCACCCCGGTATGCCCAAGCCCTGGACCAACCCGATGTTCGGCGAAATGAACAAGCGCCTTGGCGAAGCCTGGAAAACCATCACCACCGAAATCAGCAGCATCGAAACCGCCAAAGAAGTTGAAGCGGCCCGCGCCGTTGTTGAATCATACAAAGCCAGCCAGGGCACCTACAGAGACCTTGGTTATCAGGTAGAAATTTCTCTCAACGAAAGAGTTAAATTTCTGCAGGTTCATGGCAGCCTCTGATATTTGTTGCAACCAGATCTGAAACAAAAATAGAAATCGCCCCGCAACTCAATGTTGCGGGGCGATTTTTTTGTCATCAGCCTGGGTGTTATTACATCTTCAGATAGGTCTGGAAGATTCTGGTGAAATGGTGCGGGTCTACGGGTTTGGTGATGAATTCATCCATGCCGGCGGCAATGCATTTCTCGTATTCACCTTTGACGGCGCTGGCTGTAAGTGCAACTATTGGAGTTCTGGCTGCAGCAGAAGCTGTTTCGATTCTTCTTATTTCGCGGCTTGCTGAATAACCGTCAAGAACCGGCATCTGGATATCCATGAAGATAAGGTCAAATTTGTCGTGCTGAAAGCGGTCGATGGCTTCACGACCATTGGTGGCTTCGATCACCACTGCGTCGGGGATAAGTTTTTTTACGAGCTCGCAGACCAGAATACGGTTCATGGCCACATCTTCAACGATCAGAACGTGCGGACATTCTTTGACATTGGTCAGAGATTCGGGTCGGGCAACTACCTGCGCTGCTTCGGCAGGTTTTTGGGAAATCTGACTGAGACAGGCAAACAGATCGTCAGCTCTGACCGGTTTGACGAGCTTGAGTTGAACGTTGAGGCTCTTGCATTCTTCTGAAACTGTAGCGTTGTCGATGGAGCTGTAAAGCAGGATAAATGGCTGCCTGCCGCCAGTTTCGGCATATTTCTTCCGTATATGTCTGATGGTTTCAATACCGTTCATTTCTGGCATCATATAGTCGATTATGATGACATCAAAGGTTTCGCCGCCATCAAGCTTTTTGACGGCTTCTTTGCCACTGAGACATGGGTGAGCGCTGATCTGCCAGTGCTCAAGGGTGCGACGCAATATTGTCAGATTATCTTTATTGTCGTCGACCAGCATGATCTTTTTGATGCTCTCAATATCTTTTGCGGCGAGGGGCTCACCGTTCTCAAAGCGGCATTTGAGGGAGAAAAAGAACATGCTTCCCTTGCCGGGCTCAGAGGTAAAATCGATTTTACCTCCCATTTTTTCGATGAGCGTGCGTGAAATAGCAAGTCCAAGGCCGGTGCCGCCGAATTTCCGGGTGGCTGAACTGTCAACCTGAGTGAATTCCTTGAAGATGCTTTCGCGGTCGTGCTTTTCGATACCGATGCCGGTATCGCGTACGAAAAAGTTAAAGTAGCCGGTAGTGTCATTCTCAGGCTTGAACTCGACTCGTAGCTCGATTTCGCCATTTTCGGTGAATTTGGCAGCATTGCCCAGCAGATTGATGAGAACCTGACCAAGTCTGACCGGATCAGAAAAAATGAATCTCGGGGTTTCGGGTGGGATATTGAGCAGAAGTTCAAGGCCCTTTTTTTCGGCCTGGCATCTGATTATTGAAATGGTCTGTTCCATCAGTCTGATAAGATCAGTTTTGATGGTTTCAAGATCGATTCTGCCCGCCTCTATTTTCGAAAAGTCGAGAATGTTGTTGATTATGCCAAGCAGGGCGTGCGCCGAAATATTGGCATTCTGAGCGTATTGTCGCTGTACCGTGTCGAGCGGCGAACTCACAAGCAGTTCAGTAAAGCCTATGACGCCGTTCAAAGGCGTGCGCAGCTCATGGCTCATATTGGCGAGAAATTGCGATTTGGCACGGTTGGCGGCTTCTGCATTTTCTTTGGCGATTGAAAGCTGTTGGGTGCGTTTTTTGACCAGATGTGACAGGGCAAAATTGAAGCCTAGAATCATTATGACAAAAATGGTGATGGCGATATTGTAGATCCGCCGCAGGTCAATGGTCGGGTCGGGGTCGTAGAGAAAACCGGCGAGAGAATAATCTTTGGGCATCATGCCGAGCGAGGCATATGTGTCGGCGATGAAGCGCCAGCGGCCCGGGTTCATGTAGCCGACTTCGACGATTTCGGCAAAAACGAGGCGCTGGGTTTCGCGAGCTTCGAAAAGCAGGTGTTCGCGGCTGTGTCGAGTTGAATACTTTGCCAGGATCAGGTCGATAACCTCTTCTGGGTGTTGCAGGGCGTATTCCCAGCCGCGTTTTGAAGCTCTGATGAAAGCTTTTACCCGGTCGGGGTTATTTTCTATCTGTTGCTGCGTGGTAAAAAGAAGGTCGCCATAAAAGTCTATGCCTGCTGACCTCGGATTCAGCGTTATATACTCACAGCCAGCTTCGCTGATAAGAAATGGCTCATCGCTGCTGTATGCTGAGATTGCGTCGACCCTGCCTGAGATGAAATCGTCAGGAGCGTGGGTGTGGGCAAGGCGTGTGTATTTATCAGGAGTGAGTCGTTCAACCTGAAAATAAGCTTCAAGTTCTGCCGAAGCATGTTCGACCATGACTTTTTTGCCGGCCAGATCGTGAATACTGTTGATACCGGACTCTTTGCGGGCGAGAAGAACCATTGGTGAATGCTGAAAAAAGACTGCCAGGGCGACGACCGGGTGCCCCTTGGCACGTTGCAGCAATATGTCAGGGCCGGTTGTACCGAATTCAGCGCGGCCGTTAATGACTTCAAGGGCCGGTTCGCCTGTCTCGGGTGCCTCGATGAGGTTTACTTCGAATCCTTCTTCTCGATAAAAGCCCTTTTCGACTGCAGCATAATAGCCGGCAAACTGGAACTGGTGTTTCCACTTGAGCTGCAGATTTATTACCGGCAGCCCGGAAGAATTCTCAGCTGCTGAGGTTATAAGGCAGTTAAATGCAAGTAACAGGAGAAAGAAGGCGCAAAAAAACTTCTGTAGACACCGACGGCTGATTGTAACGGGGGAAAGCATCGCCCTTGATCCTGTGCTGAGCTTTAAGAGTATTATTTTATTGTATTCTAGCAGGACATAATCAACCATTCAATCAAAATTTGTCGCTGCACGTCCTCTGCGTTAAAAGACTATTTTTTCGTTCGTTGACGCCTGTCGCCGATGAAGAAGATCAGAGTTCGATTTTTTATATCTGAAAATATGTTCATGCCAGCCACCAGCTCAAGTTCTGCCGGGGTCATACGCGCATCATATTTTCCCTGCATGATGCAGTCGCGTATTTCTTTAAGGGTTTCAGGGTGTTGCTGCAGGTATTCGGCCCGTCTGGATTTTATGGCAGACCTGCGCCTGAAAAAGATTGCGATAAGACGCCAGAAAAACAGGGTGACTGCCCCGGCAAGAAAGGGTATCACCAGGCTGGCAGGGCTGACCAGGTTCTGGTGTAACAGATATGCCGGCAAAGCGAAGAGAAGAACCCATAACAAGTTGAACTTCAGTCTGGTGTATGCAAGGGCGGCATCGAGCCAGGGAGCTGGCTGATTGCCGATAGTGACCTGTTTGACCGTGTCAAATGCCAGACCCGAAGGTTTTGCACATTTTATGCAGGTCTCGCCCATTTCGGTAAGAGACTGCTGACAGCTGCAGCAGTTGAAGCCGGCGGGAAAAACCCGGTAAAACTGCTGCTCGGGAGTCGGTGAAAAGCCGGAACGAAAGCCAAGAACCGTTTTGAGCAATTCAGTGCCGGCAGAGTGGATACCTGCAGTCATATCTGTTGTAGCAATTGTTGATGAGCTGGCTGCAGTATTGTCTGAATCTTCTTTTGCAGGCTGCTGCTTCTCAGAATGTTTTGTGCCCGATTTGTTTTTATCAGCTGCATGGTGAGTTCGGTCAGCAATTTTCACTGTGATGTCTTTTGCTGCAACTCCTGCAATTTCTGCGGCAGCGAAAGCCAGGTCGGCAACGCCCCCCGATTTTTGCGGCAGTTTCGGCAGAGTGCCCGATATTTGGCCGGGCAGGGCGTGACCAGAAGGTAACTGTAGAGTTGTAGATCTGATCTGCACTTCAGGAAAAGCCAGCGGGTCGTCATCGGCCAGACAGCTGCGCAGACCATTAAAATACTGATCAGGTGAAGTAGAGGCCAGGCGCCAGGTTTGTGGCTTATCAGGCGAAAACCGGTCGCGGTCTGGCTGTCCCTCTATTGAGACCGGTCGCAGGCCTTCTGGTGATTGAACGCCCCTGAGTTGCTGCATTTCGCCGCCAAGGAGTTCGGGATGACGATATGCAGAATCGTCGAAATCACGGTCGACGAATTCAACGATTACGCATGGCTCAGGGTTTTGAGGGTTTGACAGGCTATTGATATTGTCGTTCATCAGAATTGCCCCATTTTTATTACCAGTTCCCGGCCAAATTCCTGGAAACTGCTTATGCCGGTGCTTTCGGCGAGAATTTTATTGAGCCTGACTATTACTTCAGGATTTGCCTGGTAGTCGTCGGGCGCCCAGCTGAGGATTTCCATGCCGAGTCTGAATTCATCGGTCGGCTGATTAACTCTGAACCCCTGTTTTTTATAACTTTTCAGGACTTTGTCGTAAACCTGAATGCCTTTTTTCAGCTGGGCGATACTTTCAGCCTGGTTGCCATGCTTCAGAGGGCCGTCTATTTTGTTTTTATACATGGCTGCCAGTTCAACCGGGCTCTTAAGACGACCTTCACCGGCATAAACTTTGACTATATTTGGCTCTATGACGTCGAACCGGTTGGTCGAGGCGTTCCATTGCTGGGTCGCATAATCGGGGCAGGCTTCATCGCCAAGACGCGTCATGGCTGCCTGCTGCAGGTTTTCGGCATCGAAGCCGGTTTTGTTTTTCCACCATTTGTCAGAGGCTTCTTTCCACTTTTTTACCGGAGTGATTTCGAGCCACTGTTGAGATTTCTGGTCGAAATACTTCGGGCAGAAGTCGCGGTCCTGGCTGAAGGCGGTCTTTTTCCCGGGGGTGCTTGTCTCAAAAATTCTGATTTCGGGTTTGACGGTTTTACCATCAATAGTTTTGGCAGCCCACGGAACATTGGTCTGAGCCTCAAGATGTTTGATCAATGAGGTATCATGCGGGTTGTAGAAATCTTCACGCAGAGTCTTCATGAAGGCGTTCTGCACATTTTCAGGCAGGTTCTTTATGGTGCGCATTGCCTGCGTTTTGTTGTCGGCAAGACACCTGACCACGTCTTCGCTTCTGGCCCGACCATTTCTGATGTTGGCGACCATTTCGTTAACCACAGGCGTTGTATTGTTCTGGTCGTAGACAGAGCCTGTTTTGATCGGAATATCATTGCTGTCCAATATTTCTTTTGCCCGCTGATTGAGCACTTCTGGCGAGGTGTCGGGTGTGTCAGTATTTGCGGTCTTTTTGAGCGGAATCTCTTCTTCAATCAGCCTGAATTTGGCATATTCACGCATGACATCATCGTGCAGCGGCACCTTGTTTTTAATCGCTGATCTGACGGTTACACCGGTCAGCCACTGGGTTATCGCCATGGTGCCGACCGCCTTGAAGCATTCCTGAGATGCTGCCCAGGCGGCTTTGCCTATGTCGTTGCAGGCTTCGATATCCAGCCCCTTTTCATCCCAGTTGGCGCCGAGCTTTTTCCAGTCGACGTTAGAAACAAGAGACTTCAGAAAAATACTGGCGAACATCAGCACCATTGCCCGGCCGGAGCTGATCATGCCGCTGAGCGATGCTGCCGTCAACATGTAGTCAGGCGTCGAGAACAGCTGGTTGCGCAGTTGCACATCGACCCAGGTCTCGTAATCTTCGTTGGTAAAACGGCCTTTGAGTTCGACCGTATCTTTGTAATGATTGATCGCCGAAACCAGTATCTGCTTCAGCAGAGTGACCGCTGTCTGCTTGAGAGTGCCGCCAATGCCGCCGCCGGATTTACAGTAAAGCAGTATGGAAAGGGCAATGTCGCCGCTCCACTCTGCCCAGTTGCGCAGCTTATCGTAGGTTTCGATGCGCTCGGCCATTTCAACATAGCCCTGAAGGCCCTTTGCTTCCCAGAGCTTCTGGGAAATTTTCCAGATGTCGTGGCGCAGCTTGTAAAGGCCCTCGGGCCCAAGAGTTGGCCCGAAGCGGTCGAGCATATCGCGAAATTTCTCTTTGTGGCCGCCTTCATCAGGAACATAGCGTTCGATAATCAATCGGCAGTTTTCGAGTTCGGTCGCCAGACGCTCACTTCTGGCTGGCTCAGCCGGGGCATGCAGTTCGACCGGCAGAACCAATTCGTAGTTTTGTTTGCGACTGCTGGTGGTGAGCTTTAGACGACCAGAAAAAACATTGTCGGTGCCGGCATCGTTCTTTTTCGAGGGCAGGGCGCGGGCGGTTTTTGCATGCAGAACGAGAGCGGCGAAGGTGTTAGAACGCTCATAAGCATCGATGGCGGCGCGTACATTTTCCCATTCTGATTCGGCTCTGAAATCGACTTCGCTGGTTTCGAAGGCTTTGCGCGAAAGGTCGTCATCGGCATCGAATGTGAGCTTCAGGTTGATAAGTGCATCGTGGTCAGTGGCGAGCAGGCCGTCATAGAACTCGATTGCCGTAACTTTCAGTTCGGTTGCTGATTCAGCGTCAGCGACGATTATTAGCGGCCGGGGCGAGAGAACGAACAGGCCTTCGCGGCCAATGACGATATCAAGGGTTTTGCTGATGGTTTTTGTTTCGTGGCGGGCGACCACGTGCAGAGCGAATTCACGCGTCTGCTCACCCTGCTGCAGGGCTGGTGAGGTTTCTTTTAGAATGTAAGAGGCTGAATCAACCGCAGTGGCAGACTTCTGTTCGATTGTGAGGCACTGCTCACCGCTGAGCAGCTGGGCCTGCAGCTGCCAGCCGCTGATTTGTGAATCGACGACCCGTGCCGAAAAGTCGGCCGGCTGACCTGACCCGGTCACCAGAACCAGGCTGCGACCTGAGTTGTCGAAAATTATGCGGGCCTGGTCTGCCTGCTGTTCGTCATCATTTTCGGTCTGAGAATGGTCGTTGCCATTTACCAACGGTGGGGTGGTGCCGGCATCCGGGGTTCCGGTGCGGCCAAGTTTGAACATGCCAAGAAGGCCCAGACCCAGAATTGCGGTGCCAAGGCCCCAGATAAGTGACGAACTGTCTATCAGTGATTTGTGTTCAATCTGGGCTCCGGCGAAGTCAGAACCGGTTTTGATCGTAATTTTTTCCTGGTGGATGATCTGATTGAGTGCGTTGAAAATGGTTATCTGATACTCATTCGAGAAATTTTTCTGTGCTTTTGGTCGCCATATCCAGCTTTCTTTGATTATTTTTGCCGTCATTTCGGTTTTCGGGTCGAGCGGCCACGTAAAATTCACCCGGGCGGCATATTCACGGCCGTGATCGAGCATGAAGCTGTTAGTCAGGTTGCCAGCTGTAAATTTAAAATCACCAAGGTTTTTATAATCCTGTTTCAGCTGATCCCGGCCGTTGGCCGGTTTTTCGGGGTTGCCGAACGGCCTGATTTCTTCACCGTTTGCCATGAACTGCATTATGATGCTGCCGATTGTCCAGCGCTGCTCGGCAAACTGCCCGAGCTTCGAATTGTTGATACTGGCATAGAATTCAATTGTTTCGACATTCACTTCGACTTCTATCAACGGCCCATCTGGGGTGAGTTCGGCGCGAACCAGCCTGAAACTGAATGGGGTTCGGCTATTGTCATAAGAACCTGTGCTGTCATTATTGGTTGCTCCGGTTCCGGGCTTGACATCTGATCTATTGTTGCCGGTTGGAACCAGAATCCGGTATGCCCGAAAAAGCTGGGTGTAATTGTTCAGCACCTGGCGGGCAAAGATTTTTTCGCGTTCATCGGTTACGGTTTCAAATTGTTTTTTTGCATTTTCAAGCTGTTTGAAAACCTTCGCCACGCCTTCTTCGCCGCTCTTTTTTATGGTTTCGTCGTTAAGACCGGTAAGATCGGGGTTTTTTATGCTGAGACGATCGTATGCCCGTTGCAGAGCTTCGCGTTCCTGACTGTCTGCCGCGTATGGAAAATTATAATCGAATCTGGCACCTGAAATACTCTGTGAAAACAATGCCGGGGCTGGCAGTATAATGATGATGAGATATAGAATTGCTCTCTGCAGGACTTTTAAAAGGTTAAACATCAGAAAGTGTCCTTCGCTGGCCTTTTTGTTTGCAGTATGTTACAACAATCGACTTAAATGTAAAAGGTTTAAATTCAGTGTCTGTAACAGCTTCTGCTGGCCTCTGGCAATGCACGTAATCAGCGGTTATTTAAGGGATATAAACCGCCGGGCAGTTTTTCAGCCGTTGTTATACATGCTGCAGGCTGTTATCATTCTGACAGTATGTTCTGAGTTGTGCCGTGTTTTTATGTAGACAATGGTTGCAGAAAGGGGCTCTTTGCTGAATGAAAGCGCAAAGACTGAGAATCGCTGCTTATGCTCTTTTACATGACAACGGGCGAATTCTGCTCTGTCGCCTGTCTAAGGAACTGCCTGAATGGGAAGGCTGCTGGACTTTGCCCGGTGGTGGGCTCGAGTTCGGGGAGAGCCCTGAAGAGGCAGTTGTTCGAGAAGTTGAAGAAGAGACCGGCCTTAAAATTAAGGTAAGAAATGTTGCCGGTATTGACTCTATTGTCGTTAACCGTGATTACGAAGACTTTCAGGGGATCAGAATTATTTATCATGCTGATATAATCGGGGGCGAACTGCGGCACGAACTGTCTGGCTCGACCGATAGATGTGACTGGCACTTATTTGAGCCGCTTCCGGAGCTGAAAATGGTTGAGCTTACCGAGATTGGTATTCGACTTTTGCGCGAATCCATGGACTGATAGACTTTTGGTCATTTTTTGTAACTGATCTGGCTGATTATGCTTTGCATGGTGTCTGTTCATGATGTAGACTGCCTGAATCAGATAAAATTTTTGCAAAGTCACAAGTCAGGAACAAACCCATATGCCGCACCAGAATGGCGAAAAAAAACTTTTAAACAGGGTACACGCCTATATCAACAGTATCAAAACCAAGCTTGTCGTGAGTTTTCTCATTATCACACTGACGCCGCTGATTTATATCAGCTATGTGATGTTGCAGAATGCTTCAAATGGGCTGCTCAATGTAATCGTCAGCAACTCGCTTGCGCACGCGCGCAAGACAGCGATCGATCTGCGGCGGTTCATCAGCCATCAGCAGGAAGTCGCGCAGCTTCTTGTAAACAGTGACCCGGCGCTTGACCAGGATATTGAAAAACTGACGTTGCTGGCGCAGGAGCACGACCGGCGATACTTTGCCATAGAAAAGATCGGAGTGTATGATACTGCGGGCAGGCGCCTCTGCGCCTCTGTTGATACTATTTTCACTGAATTGCCCCATGCGGAAAGGATTCTGGCAGAAACGAAAAGTCGTGAATACGTTCTGCTCGATTTTAAGGCCGGCAGCGGGCCAATGCTTGCCATGAGCCTCAACGACCGTGGCAGCAACTCTTATGGTTTGCTGGTGATTGAACTGAACCGTTTTCTGGTGACCAGTATCATCAGCGAAAACCTTGTGGGCAACAGCACTCGGGCTTTTCTTGTTGATGCTGGCGGTACCCCGGTTGTTTCGGTGCCGGAGTCTTCCAATGCCGAAGACTTGAGTTTGTTTGGCGAGCAGATAAGAAGTTTTTCGAGTGGTGTTTTTTCGGCCAGCGCAAAAAGTCTGAAAAAGCCGGTTCTTGCCTCGATGCTGCCGGTGGTTGGTCTGGGCTGGCGGGTGGTGCTGCTGCAGGATCAGCAGGAAGTCTATGCCCTGGTCGAAGCTTTTCAGCGCAATCTCTACTGGATTCTTCTTTTTACGATTCTTGTGGCGGTAATCATTGCTTTGATGATTTCTCAGAACATTGCCCTGCCGATTCTGCAGGTTACGAGGGGTACGAACGAACTGGCTGCAGGGCGTTACGATGTGCGTATCAGCGTTAACAACACCGATGAGGTCGGGCAGCTGGCGAACAATTTTAACTTCATGGCCGACAGTCTGGCAGACAAGATGCGTGAACTGAAAGCTGCTTATGAAGAGCTGAAACTGCGGGCAGATACCATTGAACAGAAAAATATCGAGCTTGATCGCAAGGTTTTCGAAGTCGGGGTTCTTTACAAAATTGGCCGCACCATGGTCGAAGTCGGGCTCGATCTCGAAAAACTGCTTGATGTCATTATCGACAAGGCTATCGAGGCTGCCTGTGCCACCCGCGGCTCACTGATGCTGATCGATGAAAACCAGGAAGTTCTTGAGCTGCAGCGCGTGCGCATCTGGGATGCCGAAGCCGGCCAGACGGTTGCTGTGCATAATTTTGCCCGCAATATCAACATAAGAGTCGGTGAGGGCATTGCCGGAAAAGTTCTGCAGAGCGGCGAAATGGCGATAATCAATGATCCGGATTCGCATCAGGATTTTAAACAGTATGACAATGAGAAAAACCGGGTAAATCAGCTGGTATGCGTGCCGCTGAAGGTTAAGAATGTGACCTTTGGTGTCATCAATATTGTCAATCGCAAGGATGGTCAGGGCTTCAATCGCGCCGATACCGATCTGCTGCAGACAATGGCGAATCAGGCGGCTCTGGTGCTCGACAACACCAAGCTTTTCAAGCTGGCGATCACCGATGGCCTGACCGGGCTAAATCTGGTAAGGCATTTCAGAAACCGTCTCAACGAAGAAATCAAGCGTGCTCGTCGTTACGGCAAGATCTTTTCAATTTTGTTCTTCGATATCGACCATTTCAAGAAATTCAACGATACCTACGGTCATCAGATCGGCGATGAGGTGCTCAAACAGGTTGCAACGATATTTCGCGGCAATCTGCGTGAAGATATCGACATGGCGGCCCGCTATGGCGGCGAAGAAATGATTGCCCTGCTGCCGGAGACTGATGCCAGTGGCGGCATGGTAGTTGCCGAACGCCTGCGAAAAGCGATTGAAGCACATGAATTTACCGGCCATACCAGCCCACTCAAAGTTACGATCAGCATTGGCCTGGCTGAATACCCGCTGCATTCGACCGAAGCGCTCGAACTGATCCGAAAGGCCGACACCGCCCTTTATGAGTGCAAGAAGAGGGGTCGCAACCAGTCTTCGATTTATTCAGAGCAGATGGGAGTGGTATCAGAAAAATGAATGCCAGAAACCGCATTATTGCAGTCTTTTTACTTCTGGTCAGCATCTGCGTTTCTGCCGCCGGCCAGAATGACGCCTTGCAGGTCAGCAGACTCGTCGACTTTCTTGCCCTTGGCACCGGTTCGATGACCGGCACCTATTTCCCGCTTGGCAACGCCTTTGCGAATGTCTGGACAACGCGGTCAGAAAAACTGAGTGTGCTGGCACATTCGACGCGCGGTTCGCTCGACAACATCAATCTGTTGCAGAACCTCGAGCTCGATCTGGCGGTTGCCCAGAGCGACATGGTTCTTGCCGCGATCAACGGCACCGGCCAGTTTACCGGTTCGCCGGTAAACGGTCTGCGGGTGCTGCTGGCTCTCTACCCTGAAGTCGTGCAGGTGCTGACTCCTGCCTCAGCCGCTATCACAAACGTCAGCCAGTTGCGTGGCAAACGTATTGTAGTAGGGGCTCGCGGCAGCGGTAATGCGATGACGTCGGTTGAGCTGCTTTCGGCGCTTGGCGTCAGAGAAGGTCACTATCAGCCGCTTTATCTGGGCTATGATGAGTCGATTCAGGCCATGGAGCGTGGTGAGTGTGATGCCGCGATCATCATTGCGGGTATTCCGACAAAAATGGTTGACGAGCTGACCAGGCGCATGCCGGTGCACATCATGGATTTTTCAGATACTGACCTGGCAAGCATTTCTGAGACTTTGCCGTATCTTTCAGGTGTTAAGATTCCGGCACTTACTTACGGTGGCGTCAAGGATGAAGTCAAAGCACCTGCTTTGATGGCGATGCTTGTTGCCACTACCAGACTTTCTGAAGAACTCGGTAATCGCCTCGTCAGCACGCTGTTCGCAGAACTCGACTATCTCAAGACCATACACGAGCGGGCGCATGATATCAAACCTGAAACGATGTTGAACGGCATTCCTGAAGGTTATCTGCATGCAGGCACCGCGCGTTTTATAAGAGAATCAGGGTTGAAAGCAGGTAAAAAGAAAAATGAATGATCATTCAGACGCGTTTATATCGATGAGCAGCTGGCGTTTTCCATATCAGGCAAGGGTTGTCGGCATTATAATAGCAGTATTCGCCTGTCTGGAATTTTCTCAGATTGCTGTATCCGTGGTTCGTTTTACCGGCGTTCTGCTGGCTTTGTTCTGGGTTCCGGTTGCCCTGCTGAATATTGCAAGGGCAAAACAGGAACAGGTTGAATGGCTGCCATGGGCTTATACTCTCTGGGTTTTTGGCATGGTTTTTTCGCTCTTTGGCCTCATTCTGGTCAGGGGCATGGTAAGAGAATACGTCTGGAATCTGCCCTTTCTGGGGCCATACTGGCTGCTTTTCGGGTTGTGGTTTTCTTACTGGGCAAATCGTATCGCGGCAAAACCGGGTAAGATTGAAAACTCCGTGCCATGGCCGGGCCGCAGTGCTTTTTTGACCATCTGTATCGGTGTCATACTCACCCTCACATTGCCATTCACGACGGGCAGTTACATGGATGCGCTGATCAGAGCCGCTAAAAATGGCAGAAATGACCGTTTTACCGCTCTGCTCGATGGCGTAAAGCGGGAGATTCCGGCAAATCCGGTTGAAAATGCTCTGTGCCGGGCGATCGACGAACGTCAGACCGGGCTGGTGGAATGGCTGCTGACCCAGAAGCCAGATTTGAATAAAGCGGCCGGAGGAAAAGGTGTCAGACCTGGTTACCGGCCACTGTGGTGGGCAATCCGCGGCGATGGCAGCCTGCAGATTACTGAAATGCTGCTCAGGGCCGGGGCCAATCCGAACCTGTGGCTGTCTGAGAATCCTGATGAAACGGCTCTCGGCCTGGCTCTATGGCTTCATTTCAACAAAAAGGAGTCGCTGGCCTATGCGCGTTTACTTGCGAGTTACGGTGCAGATCTGAATCAGCCGGTTAAGGCAGACGGAAAATCTTTAATTGCGGCGGCACTGCTCAGCAGGTATGAGCCGGTTTCAGAGTTGATACAGGAGTTGATCAGTCTTGGCGCGCGAATTCCTGAAAACAGCGGCGAAAACCTCTTTTATCTGTCTTTGTTTGCCCGTGATCCGGCAGTTTTTAAAATTCTTCAGGCCAACGGCGTCGAGTGTACGGCGGTTGATAAAAACGGCAAAACTTTTCTGCATCTGATGGTCGAACGAAATTCTGTCAGCGACAGTTCGGCACGCTATAACAATTATTCAGAATTTGTGGAGCAGGTGATCAACCAGCCTGACAATGATGGAAAAACGCCTCTGCATTACGCAGTCGAACGCAATGAACCCGGGCTGGTCGAGACCCTGATCAGATGGCATGCCGATCCTGATATAAAAGACAAAGCCGGCGATTCACCGCGCAGTTTTGCTGAAAAAATGCGTTATCTGCGTCTTTTGAAGATCATTGAAAATTCTGCTGTTGAAAAAACAGAGACCGACGGGAGTAAAAAATGAACAGGGTAAGATTTTTAACAGCTTTATTGTGTTGTATGGTGATTCTGCTGCCGGTAGCAGCTGATGCTTCAAGGCGCGGAAAGACCGAATATCAGCGCTGTCAGGGAATTCTCGAGGAACTGACCAGATACGCGGAAAAACTGAAAAACGCTGGAAGCGGTTTCCCGCCGCCGGAAATGCGCGCTGATCCATCGACCGGCGAAATTCCGCTAGAGGCATTGATGGAGCAGGCACTGATCAAGGATATTGAGTACCACAAGCTTCTTTTGCCGGGCTGCAGGTATGCTTTTGTGCCCTGGGTTTTAAACGGTGCCACGCACCAGAACAGCCATATGTATGACATATATTGTGTGAAGCACGGCTTTATCGAAGACGATGAAGATAAGGTAACAGCAGAATCGGTGCGGGCCTATTTTATTGATAAGTGCCAGAAGCATGGCATAGATCACAAGCTCTGGCAGAAAACCATTGACGGGTTCAATCCTGACCCCCATAACCTGAGCAGAATGAATCTTATCCAACGGGCATTTGCAGGTTTTACCATTGCGTATGGCCAGGTGCCGGTTCTGGTGTTTCAATTGTTGGTCGCTATGGCTGGTGCCGCCCTTTTTCTCAAGCGCAGCGGCGACTGGAAAAGCAGTTTCTGGGCCGGAGTTACAGCCGGGGCAACTCTGTGGGCCGGTCTGCAGACTGTTTATCTGGCAGTGGCCCTCAGTCCTGGCGTTCAGGCTACAATGACTCAGCGTATGTTCAGGGGAATTTTTGCCATACAGGAACTTGCATGTTTTGTTCTGTTCATATTTTTTATTGTCATGGTTTTTAAATTCCGCAAATATCAGCGGCCGGTTGGGCCGGTAGTTGCCATGGTTTTTGCCACCATGCCGGGAATACTCTTCAGTAATATAGTTACCGGGCTTATCGGGCTTGTATCATTCTGGTTACTGCTGTTGCAGGCCGAAAAAACAGAATAGCCCTGAACGGGCAGGGCTATTCGCAGAAAATCTGAATTGCTGTCGGCTCTTTTCAGGGCAGAAGCTTGAGATAGCGCATCACCGCTTCTACAGGTGCAAACTCATCATCAGTGGCTGCCAGAAAGGTCAGCGGGCTGCCGGGCAATTCGCCTGGCTTGATGCTGGTCAGGGCTTCCTGAAATTTTTCGCGCAGGTTCAATGCGCAGTCCTGGCGGCAGACAATGACATCAGAGGGTATTTCTTCGGTTTTTGCGAGAACGATGATTCTTTTGTCGAGATCTTTGATCTTCGAGGCACTGACAGTCTTTTCGAGGCAGGCGCCGGCGTCGATCCTGCCTTTTAAAACCGCCAGCAGAACATTGTCGTGGTTTTTGAGAAAAGCGACGCGGGTTTTTTTGCTCAACCGGATTTTAAGGGTTTTGAGCAGGTAGTTGGGGTAAATGTAACCGCTTGCCGATTCGGGGTCAACGAAGCCGATGATGTTGCCGCTGAGATCTTCGAGCCCCTGAACCTTGCCCTTTGCCGGTGCGATGAAAACGCCACGGTAGGCGGTTTCGTCGCCGAATTTTGCTTTGGCAACCGCCATCAGGTTCTCTTTGTCGCGGTGTTTGAGATAAGCGGTCGGACCCACCCAGGCAAAGTCGATTTTGCCGCGGGCCAGGGCGCTGATGATATCTGAGTAGGAGCCGCTCGAAACCAGTCTGACTTCTTTGGCGCCGGTGCGTTTCTGAAGACTGCGCAGCAGCGGTACCGCCTGAGCCATCAGCTGTTTAACGCTGAGATATGGGATTCTGCCGACACGAATGGTTTTTTCGGCGATATTGATCGGGTCACCGGGTTTGAGCATCTGGCGTGCCGGTGGCGGGGCTGGTTCAACCGCTTCGCTGACATCTGCGGCTTCGTCGTATTCGTCGTCATATCCGCCGGTGTCGGCAGATTCATAATTGGGCTCACCATAATAGTTCTCTGAGTCTTCGTAGCCTGATTCGCCTTCCTGGTCGAGGTAGTCATAGACATTTGTCGATTCATCTCCGCCATATTCGGGGTAATCTGAATACCCGGAGCTTTCCTGATGCGGGAAATCCGGGTTGCTGGCACGCTGGGCATGGCAAACGGCCGGAGTCAGCAGGGTTGATGCCAGAAACGAAACAAGCAACAGACCGGTTTTAATTGAGCTGTTAATATGCAATCTCCTGTGCGGTTTTTCAGAACAAATATACAGCAATCACGGCGCTAACGGAAGCGCCCATGTCGGATCTTTGTGATCGACTTTTGCCGGAAACTCTGTCTTAGATAGCGCTCTGCCAGAGTTTTATGGCTGCGACCGGTTTTATGAGCATTATGATGTTCAGCGTCAGGTTGTCTCTTACCCATAGTAGAAGCAGCAGTTCGATGATGAAGAAGACTGCCAGGCTCTTTTTAAAACCAAGTCTGGCGGCGACAACGAACCCGAGTGCACAGACGAGAATATCTGACATCGAGTTGATGATGCTGTCGCCAAAGTAGCCGAGCGCGATTGTGGCTTCGCGGTAACGGTTGATTATTGTTTCTGAATTTTCAGCGATTTCCCAGGCAGATTCGGCAGCGATGGCCAGGGTCAGCTGCCAGAGATACGGCAGGCTTTTCCCTGCCAGCATTATGAGCCAGCAGAAAACGAAACCGTGCAGAAAGTGCGTGAAACTGTAGGGGTCGAGAAGGTGCTGCGAGGTGCCGGAACCGTTTGCCAGACCATACCAGAGATGCAGGCTGCCGTCAGGGGCAAGCCAGTTTCTACCGCTGTATTTGAGCCAGAGGGCAGTGAACAGCGGCAGTATCGCAATCAGCAGAACCGGCGTGGTTATTTTTTTTGTGCTTGTCATATTCAGCAACCTGTCGAAATTGCATCGGGGCATTTTACCGCGATTTGGTTTAAGCGACCCATATTTTTATCATCTTTCTCTTTGCCATGACATTATTTTATGAGAAAATCATGGCAAAGAAAGGGAATCGGCATGTTTACACATCATATTCTGCATCTTGTTAAGGATTTTGGCACTTTCAAGTCAGAGATTCACCCGGTTCTGTTAATTGACAATGACGAGCGGATTCTTTTCGATGCCGGTTATCCGGGGCAGGCAGAGGATATTGCCAGAGAACTGGCCAGACATGGTCTGAAGGTTAAAGATCTGACAATGATTGTCGTTTCGCACCACGACCATGACCATATTGGCTCTCTGCTGGCTCTGAAAATTATGCACCCGGCGGTCAGAATCGTTGCCGGTCGTTCAGAAGCGGATTATATCGCCGGAAAAAAGATATCGCTGCGGTTGCAGCAGGCTGAAGAACACAATAAGACGCTTGGCGGCAGCGAACTTGAGTTTGGCGAACGTTTTGCCGCCTATCTGAAGACCATCGACATCTGCCCGGTCGACCGGCTGGTCGATGATGGCGAGCATCTCAGCGAAGGTGTCAGGGTTATTTCGACGCCGGGTCATACTCCGGGCCATATCTCACTTTATATCGAAGAACAGGGCATCTTCATCGCCGGTGACGCTACCGCGGTTGAAAACGGCCGGCTGATATTACCGAACCCGCAGTTCACGCTCGATATGAGCATGGCTCTCGACTCGATCCGAAGAATTCAGAGCCTTAAAATCAACAGCATTATCAATTACCACGGCGGTATTTATTCTGGTGACATTGTAAATGCGCTTGGCAGAGTGCTTGCCGCGAATTCGAGTCTGCAGGCCTGAATTTACGGTATAAACAGGTTATTCGACAATCTCGATAAACTGCTGCAGAAGATTGCATTTGAAAACATTAAAAATCTGCAGATGGGGCTTAGGTTTTTGTGGTTGTACGGGTATAATTGTGGCGGCTCATCAAGTTCGGTTATCTGGATTTTCAATGCAGAATTCGCTATGGAAAAGGCCTGAGCTGGTTTTTACGGCATCGTCGCTGCTCGAGCTGACCGCAGTGCTCGACGACGATCAGACATTTTTCATTACCGATGATTCACAGCGTGAAAGATTGCAGAATCTGCAGCTGCTGCATGTCATCGACTCGAACTGTGCCCGCAACATCGAAGCTATACTTGCTGTAAGCGGCAAAGCTGTCAGATACGTCGGGGTGGGGGGGCTGTGCCGCTCTCGATGTGGCGCGGGCCTGCGCTCATGCTGCTGAACGAACGCTGTTGCTGATTCCGACATTTTTGTCGACCTCGTGTATCAGTGTTGACCGGAGCGTACTCAAATACGAAGGAAAATTCAGGGCCAGCAAAACCAGGGCACCCGAAACAGTTTTTATTCTCGACGAATTTCTTGAAACTGCAGATAATCCTACGGTTCTGCGGGCTGCCCATGCCGGTTTTGGTGATTTTTTTGCCGGTATCAGTGCTGCTGTCGACTACAGCTTTCAGCGTGGCAACTGCAGCCGGGCAGAGGTTGAAGAGCTAGCCACTTTCTACTTCAATGCGGTCGACTGGGTGTTGAAACGCTTTGATGGTTTCAACCGCATAGCCATGCGCCGTCTTGCCCGTTACTCGCACGCCAGCTCACTGATGGTGATCAAGCGCGGCAATACCGAACTGAGCGCCGGTGGTGAACACAAACTCTATTATGCGATAATGGAAAGTCATCTCTATAACGGTTCACTGAAGCCATTTCATGGCGAACTGGTTGCAGCCGGTTCTCTTATGAATGTCTGGGCATTTGCCCGGCAAACCGGTTCATACGATCTGCTTGGTAAATTTCGCGCCATGTGTGCGCGTCTTGGGCTGCCGGTTGACCTTGCCGGGCTCGAACAGATTGGCTTAAGCTGTGCCAATATGGTCGACGGTCTGAAGAAGATAGATGGCTCCGGCAGTCTTCTGGCGGTCACCGCCCGCGAAATTTCGCCAGAGTCTTTTGTCAGAAAGGTTTTTGATGAACAGTCAGAGTGAAGTCATCCTCGTTTCGTTCCCGCTTAGCTGGGATACGCGCGCAATGGTCGATCTGAAGCCACCGGTCAACCTGATTTATCTCGCTTCATGGCTGAAATCAAAGGGAATCAGCACCAGAATTCTCGATGCCTCACAGCGGCAGCTCGACTTGCCGCAAACCCTTTCAGAAATAAGGGTTGCCGCACCGAAATGGGTGGGAATTCCGTTTTATCAGGGTACGGAGGGCACTGCGGCAAAATTGTGCCGGACTCTTAAAACTGAGATGCCCGCAGTCAGAACGATTGGCGGCGGGCCCCTGCTGACGGCAATGCCGGGCAGAATAATCGATGCGCATCTCGTTGATTTTGCGATTGTCGGCGAGGGTGAAGCGGCCCTTGAAAACCTGATCAGATCTGATCGCCCGGCTGAAGAAGCGACAGTGACAATTAGCGGCAGCGAAATTGCCGATCTCGATATATTACCGTTTCTTGATTATCAGCTTGTTGCAATGCCTGACTACTTCGCTTTGCAAGATCAGTTAAAAGTGCCGCGTTCGGTATTTATGACGACTTCGCGTGGATGCGCCTGCCGTTGCACCTATTGTGCCTCACCAAAACTCTGGCCTGGCAAGGTCAGGCGCTATTCAGTCGCTCGCGTGCT
>JAKQKW010000235.1 GCA_029560455.1 Candidatus Rifleibacteriota bacterium | reverse complement strand
TGGCGGCGCCAAAGTTCTTGGCCGCGATGACATCGGGCTGCTGCAGCCTTCTTTTGAAGCCGATATCGTCGGTTTCAGACTCGACAGCCTCAGACAGGCCGGCAGCGCGACTGATCCGCTCGCGGCTCTGGTGTTCTGTGCCGTTGACACCGTCGATTTCTCGATGGTACATGGCGAAACCCTCATCGAAAAGGGCAAATTCACCAGATTCTCGAATGAACAGCTTAACGAAATCATCACGAAGCACAACGAACGCAGCCGAGAAATTTACTTCAAGGCGTAAAACGACTGCCGGCTCCGACAGCTTAAGCCGGGGCCGGCAGGATTCAACAAAAACAACAGCAGACAGCAGCAGAAATCAGCTCTAAATGAAACATTCAGAAATTCAGGTTTCCCATAACAGCAGCGGCCCCGAGCTCTATTTTTCAACTCTCAGAGAAGAAGAAAAGCTGCTGTGTTCGCTGCAGCTGGTTTATGCAGCGCCTTTCGATTCATACCTGGCCGGCTGGCTGGTTAATAAACTGAGTCGCGAAGATGTAATTTCGAATGGCCTGTCGCGGCAGAGCCTGGAAGTAACGCTGACCCAGATGGTCGAGCGTGGTCTGATGGTTCCGGCGCGTGCCGGCTGCGAGCTGAATCAGAGGTTTATCGACCAGGCTTTTGCCTGGCCACTGCAGAACAACAAGCACCGGCAAATCATCGATGCGGTCAGACAGCTGGTTACTGCCTCTGAATTTTCGGGGCAATCTCGCTACACCTCAGAAAGCGAACGGGCTCTGATCGCTTCATACTATCTCGGCAACCCTGATTTTGAAGAACGCCCCGACTTCAGCTATCTCGAAGAGGAGCGCGAGGCGGTTTATACTCTTACTACCCGGCTGGTTTTTCCGTTCGAAGAACAGCTTTTCTCGCTGCTGCCAGAAGCCTCGCAGGTTCACATTCTTGCCGAAGTGCATGCGCAGAGTCTGCTGACTTTTGACGGCGTTTTCAGCGATGTTGAAAGCGGCTTTTTTAAATACTTTCTGCAGCCGCGCTGGCTGAAATCGCCGATTTTTCTGCAGCATGGCGCCCATATCATCGCCGAACGCCTGATCTTTCAGGGCGACTTTCAGCGTGCCAAAACCTATCTTGAATTTTCGACCTCACCAGAAGCGCCAGGTCTGCAGGCACTGATTCTCTTTCTTTTTCACGGGCACGAAGCGGCACTGCCGGCTTTCCGCAATGCCCTGAGAGAAATACGCAAATCGGCGCGCAAAAAAACTTCGAGCTTTCGCACCCTGGCCGACCCGTTCTACTTCATCGCCCTGATTCAGAACGGCAGCCCCGACTGCCTGCAGGAAGCGAAGCAACATCTCGACAAGCTTCTCAGGTCTTCGCTGCTCTATCCACCCTTCTACCTGCACCTGCGCAAACTTTACGATGCAAGAATCAGCGGCCGTTTCGAAGCCGAACAGATTTTCGGGCAACTCGAACGTTCGGGCTGTCTGCTGAACAACTTTTTTGGTCTGCTGGTGCTCAGATGGCTCGGCGTCAGCGACAGTTCTCTTTACGAAAAGCCTCTCAACCAGGTGATCATGAAAGCCCGTGGCGCCGGGTTCCAGCTGCCGGCCTGCGAAAGTCTGCGCCTGAAAAGCAGTCTCAACCTGCCGCTCAACAAAGAAGAAGAAACACTGATCGAGAAATGGAACGATCAGATGATGATGCCGCTTGCCGAAGTCGTAGAACGACGCGCGCCCTGGGAAATGGTTCTCGAAGCTCTCAGCTCAACCCTGAATCTGGCGGGCAGCCGTGGCGACGCATCAGAACGCCTGATCTGGGAAATCAGACTAAACCTGCCACGCAGCTTTGAAATCAGTGCCCGCGAACAGACCCGCCTCAAATCAGGCAAATGGTCAGCGGGCAAGCAGATCGACAATCACAGATATTTTAACGGCATGAAGCCGTTCCCTGATTATTACACGCTGCATGACCAGAATATTTTCAAGGCCCTGCAGAACGTCAGACCCTGGCTGCGCTGCTACGACGAAGATGACGAATGGGAAGTTTTTGCCGCAATGATCGGTCACCCCAACGTCTTTTTTTCGCACAACGACCAGCAGCCGGTCGAAATACTGCGCGGCGAACCGGTGTTACTGCTTAATCGCAATACCGAGGGTTTTCAGCTCATTTTCCAGCCGGAATTCAGCGGTCGCAGAGTCGTGGTCAACCAGGAAGCAGACTACCGTCTGCGTGTCTATGAATTTACCGAAGTACAGATCAAGGCGGCCAAGGTTCTCGAAAATAACCAGCTTTTCCCGCCGGTGGCGCTGAATCGCCTCAAACAGACAATTGCCGGGCTCAGCCCGCTGATGCCTGTTCATACCGGTATAGAAGGCACCGAAAACCTCACCCCGATCGCCTCGGTAGCGGCGAACAATCAGATATACGCGCAGCTGGTTCCGGCCGGCGACGGTCTTAAAATCAAGCTCTGCGTCAGACCGTTCGGCGACAAGGGCCCTGGATTTGTTCCGGGGCGCGGCATGCACGATGTCTTTACCGAAATTGCCGGGCAGAAACTGCACACTCAGCGAAACCTGACTACCGAAGTAGCCAGTGCCGAAAGTCTGATTTCGCGCTGCCCGTCGCTCGATGGCATCGAAAAAGCAGATTTTGCCGGCGAACTGGTCTCGGCCGAAGACGCGCTACAGTTGCTTCTAGAACTGCAACAGGTCGACAATCTGCAGATAGAATGGCCCGCCAATCATCGCCCGACCAGAGTCAGCCGCGCCAGTTTCGGCAATTTCAGATTCAAGATCAACGGCAGAAGCGACTGGTTCGAACTAAACGGTGAACTTAAAGTTGACGACGGCCAGGTGCTCGAGCTGCAGGAACTGCTGAAACTATACGACGGCCACAGTCGTTTTATAAGACTTGGCGAAGACAGGGTTCTGGCAATCACCGAAGATTTCAGACGGCGCATCAATGACCTGCGCGGTTTCACCGACCAGAAAGGCGGCGTCAGCAGTTTCCATATCTCGGCGATTGCGGCCGTCGAATCACTGTTCGAAGACGTGCAGGAAATCGCCTTCGACCGCACCTGGAAAGAGGCCCAGACCCGCCTGAAAAACGCAGCCGAGAAGAAGTTCGAGATCCCCTCGACCCTGACGGCCGAACTGCGCGAATATCAGCGCGAAGCATATTACTGGCTCAGCCGCATGGCATATCTCGGCATGGGCGCCTGTCTGGCCGACGACATGGGTCTTGGCAAAACGGTCGAAGCGCTTGCTCTGCTGCTGAGCCGCGCTGCCGACGGGCCAGCCTTCGTTCTCGCCCCCACTTCGGTCTGCATGAACTGGTATAACGAAACGCGCCGTTTTGCGCCGACGCTTAACCCGGTGCTGTTCGCGCAGAGTGACCGGCGCGAAACCATTCGCAATCTGGCGCCCTACGATCTGGTCATCTGCAGTTACGGTGTATTGCAGAACGAAATCGAGGCGATTGCCGCGGTCAACTGGTCGACGATCGTTCTCGACGAGGCGCAGGCGATCAAGAATATGGCGACCAACCGTTCGCAGGCGGTCATGCTGCTGCAGGGCCGTTTCAAGATGCTGATGACCGGCACGCCGATCGAAAATCATCTCGGCGAGCTCTGGAACCTGTTCAGATTCCTGAACCCCGGTCTGCTGGGCTCGGTCGAACGCTTCAACGAAACTTTTGCCACCCCGATTCAGAGTTCGGGCGACAAACTGGCACAAATGCGTCTGAAAAAGCTCGTGCAACCTTTCATTCTGCGCCGCACCAAGAGCCAGGTTCTTCAGGATCTGCCACCGCGCACCGAAATCACGCTGCAGGTCGATCTTAGCCGTGAAGAAACCGCGCTTTACGAAAGCATGCGCCGCAACGCCATCGAAAAGATCTCGACGAGCGAAGGCGAAAGTGGCCGGCCGATGCTGGTTCTCGCCGAAATCATGCGACTGCGCCGCCTCTGCTGCAACCCGGCGCTGGTTGCCCCCGAATCGGGCATCGCCAGTTCGAAAATGCAGCTTCTCGAACGCATTGTCGAAGAGCTTATCGAAAACCGGCACAAAGCCCTCATTTTCAGCCAGTTTGTCGATCATCTGACGCTGGTGCGGCAGCTTTTCGACCGCAAGGGCCTGTCTTATCAGTATCTCGACGGGTCGACACCGGTCAAGGCGCGCAACAAGGCAATTTCAGCCTTCCAGGAAGGCAATGGCGACTTTTTCCTGATCAGTCTCAAGGCTGGCGGGCTTGGCCTGAATCTGACTGCCGCCGACTACGTCATACATCTCGACCCGTGGTGGAACCCGGCGGTCGAAGATCAGGCATCAGATCGCGCACACCGCATCGGCCAGACCCGCCCGGTCACCATTTACCGCCTGATCACCACCAACACTATTGAAGAGAAGATTCTGCAGCTGCACGGCCGCAAACGCGATCTCGCCGACGGGCTGCTCGACGGCAGCGACATCGCCGGGCGCATTTCTACCGCAGAGCTGGTTGCCCTGATCAGCAGCTCGATCATTTCTTCGGGCTGAGCGGCAGCGCGACGCCTTTCCCTTGAACGGGGCATATTGCAGTTGCCATTTGCGATGGCATTGTGCTATTTTTTAATGGCTTACGAGAGGCTATTAACATACCAGGAAACGAGGTTGATTGATGAAAATTATCGGTCACGCTACTGTAGTTACCCTTGGCGAGAATCATCAGGTTATCAATGATGGCGCGGTTGCTTATGACGACCACAAAATACACGCAGTCGGAACCACCGAAGATCTGAAACAGCGGTTTCCGAAAGCCAAGGTCAGAAATGTTCACGGCAGGCTGGTCATGCCCGGCATCGTCAATACCCACATGCATCTTTATTCGACCTTCGCGCGCGGCATTTCGCTGAAAGACGCGCCGCCGACAAATTTTGTGCAGATTCTTGAACGCCTCTGGTGGCGTCTCGACAAGGCCCTGACCAGAGAAGATCTGTATCTGACCGCCATGATTCCGTTGCTCGACGCAGTGCGGAATGGCGTAACGACCCTGATCGATCACCACGCCAGCCCCAACTGCATCGGTGGCTCGCTGTCGGTGCTGCGCGACGCCTTCAGAAAATGCGGTCTGCGCGGTAATCTCTGCTATGAAATCACCGACCGTGATGGTATCGAACGCTGCGACGCCGGCTTCGAAGAGAATGCCAGCTTCATCAGAGGTCTCAAGCTCGATTCAGAATCAGATATTACCGCCATGATCGGCATGCATGCGAGCTTCACTCTCAGCGATACCAGCCTCGAACGGGCAGCTGAGCTGTCAAAAGCTTTGCAGACCGGGATTCACATTCATGTCGCCGAAGACAAGGCTGACAATGAAGACGCCGTTAAACGCGGGTTCCGCTCGGTTGTCGACCGGCTGCACCGCTTCAAGCTCACCGGCCCCGAACATATTTTCGTTCACGGCGTGAATTGTGATGCTCACGATATTTCGACGCTGGCACTCACCAAAACCAACGTCATTCACAACCCGCGCTCGAACATGAACAATGCGGTCGGCTGCTCACCACTCGAAAAGATGATGGAAGAAAAAATCAACGTCAGCTTCGGCACCGACGGCATGTCGGCTTCACCGCTTGAAGACCTGATGGTTGCCAATATTCTCCACAAGCACCAGGCCGGCGACCCGAGAAAAATCTACGGCGAAGCCTGGAAAATGTTCGCAGTCAACGGCCCGCGCCTCGCAAGCCGCCTGTTCAAGAACAAGATCGGCAGCATTGAAGAAGGCGCCGCCCCTGATCTGGTTGTATGGGATTACATTCCCCCCACTCCGGTCACTGCCGGCAATACCTTCGGGCACCTGACTTTCGGCCTGCCGTTCAGCCGCGTGCAGACCACGATCTGCCAGGGCAAAACGATCATGGAAGACGGCAAACTGATGTTCCTTGAAGAGGGCGAAGAAGAAGAAATGATGGCGAAATCACGCGAACTCGCCCAATCTCTCTGGGAAAGATTCTAAAAAATCTAAGTTCCCGTAGCTTGTTCTGCCGCCTCACCTGTGCTAGTCTGGGTGAGGCGTTTTATTT
>JAKQKW010000222.1 GCA_029560455.1 Candidatus Rifleibacteriota bacterium | reverse complement strand
GTATGCCAGTTGCGCGGCGAATGGCGGAAGTTGTTGATCGCGTTGAAAAATTCTGAAGTGACCAGATCATAGAATTCAAGGGAAGCGGCACCGCGGGTCTGATTGCCGGTGTTGTTCCTGTCGCATCCGGTTTTGTCTGAGTGCTGACTCAGGCTGAGGGAAATGTTCCAGAACCAGTTTTCGGCACTGGCAGGGCCTGAAATACTGACCGGAGAAATGTTCAAAAAACTGATTCTTTCGCTGAGAATTTTCTGGCGGGCTTTATCGGTGCCGTGGTCAGTCTCTCGAACCAGTCTGAGCAGATTCGAATCCTTGACTGCTTCGAGGCGGTATCTGACACCAAGCAATGGTCGCAGTAGATAATCTGGCCCTGGCAGTCCGGTTTTTACGAATTCGGGCTCGTAGCGAAAACGCAGCATTGAAAATTCGGCGCCTTCGAGGCCCCGTTCGCGTGAGAAGTCGATCTGCAGCAGGTCGTTGAAAGAGAGCGAAAATGCGCCATGATACGGAATACAACTGTTTTTGAGATCGTCACGAATCTGGGCGACGATTTTCCGGCCCTCACTGAGCATTTCAAGATTCACGACACCGCTGACCGAAGATTTTACACCGCCGCTGTAGAGAGTGAAAACTGCAAGGCCGACTATTGCCGACAGTGCAACGGCAACGGTGATTTCTATAAGTGTCAGGGCTTTTCTGGGGTTGTGGTTCTCTGTCATGGCTGTTCCACCAGAATTGCTGAATAATTCGATTCTGCGGCGCTGCCCGGCCTGTCATTCCGTGGTCTGACAGCGACATTGAGCAAAATCGCGTTGATACCGTCCTTTTCAAGCAGCTGCATGGTGATTTTGCGTTCGAATGCCGTGCAGATATCGGGGCGCATGATTCGCGTCTTCTGGTCGGAATCTGCCGCGGCCTGCCATTCATTGAGCCGGTAACCGGCGATCTGTTGCTCGTGACATTCAGACAGGCGGCTGAAGCCTATGGCTCTGAAAACCTCGATTACTTCCTGGCCGATCTGTTCACAGATCAGCTGATGATATGAATTAGCCGTTTCGCGGCCTGACGCGGAAATCATATAAAAAGCCGAAACACTTGTCAGGCCGAGAATAAAAATGGCAAGCAGCACCTCGGTCAGCATGAACCCGTTAAAAACCGCTTTTTTAAAGTTTTTCACGAGGTTTCTCCGCTGCGCCGGTAGTTTACCCAGCGTGAAATGCTTATCTGGTAAGCCTTTTCCGGTTCTGCAAGGGTGCGGTCATAGACGATGATGTGCTCATCCGGGCTCCAGTTTTGAAAAAACAGCTGGTCGGCCAGTATCATGCCGTTTAGATTCAGGGGTCTGGCTGCTTCGACCGTGCCAGTGCCGCTCTGATTGATTGCTATCAGGGCAGCGTGAATCTCATTGCCGGTGTTGACCCTGATTTTTCCGCGGCGGGCGTAAAGAATGGCGAGATCGCTGCCCTCGCTTTTTTTGATTGAGTCGTTGATTTCGAAACTGTCGGCAATCAGAACGCCCTGGCCGCGAATCTGCCATTGCCCGTCAAGCCTGATTGTGCCGCGGCAGTGATTGATGCCGCTCAGATTAAGAGTTCGGGTGCGTGGGTCGATAATGCGCAGTCTTACAAGGTCTTCAAAGGTCATATCTTTTCTGGCCCACAGAGCATAGCGGTCGAAGACCTGCATATTTTCGATCTTTTCCGGCAGCGGCGGGGCATCAGTCTGATAAGTAAGAAGCTGCAGGTTGTCGCCTGAAATGGCATTTTTTCCATCATGCTCCCGCTGTTGGCGCAGCATCAGAGCGTTTTTAAATGGTGAGCCATCGCTACCGGGGCTGAGCATCGATGCCACCAGATAATCGTGTTGTATTTCGAGGTAGTATTGAGCCGCCGGAAGTCTTTGCCGGTCTCTATTGCCGAATATTTCAACTTTTGTCTGAATGGCGACGATTCCGTGCCCTTCGTTGCGCCCGAAATAAGGTCGCCCGTCTGGTGAAGCGGCTTTAAAACTTACTATCTTCAGTTCACAGTTGTGCCGGCACGAAAAACCATCGGGAATGATGCGGCCAAGGTTCTGGCTGGCGAACGGCAGTTTCAGTTCGTTTCTGGCACCGCTGACGGCGCCGAGCATGAACCAGAATGCCTGCGATTTCGGGTTTTTCAGATCTTTGTGAAGCGTCGCGTAAGCTTCTTCGTGAATGGTTCTGGCTGCTTCGATTGCGGCATTGCGCAGCTCATACCATTTTTCGCTGTGGCGGTTTTCGCGGGCCACCCGGAAATAACTGAGTGCGAGAACACCCAGGGAGATGGCCACGACCATGACAATCAGCAGGGCTGAGCCGTTGTTTCGCCTAATCGACATCATCGGCAGGAGACGGAAACTTCAGAGTCGGGGCGGCCGGTTGTGCATCGAGCACGCGACTTTCGGCTTCGGCAGACGTATTTGTTGCTTCAGCGGCAGTGGGCAGAATTTTGCCGGTCGAGGCTGCAGGTGCAGAGGTTGATTCGCGGTTCAGGCTGGTGACGATGCCAAAGGTTACGGTGGCTGCTATGGCAACGCCAAGCACCCAGGTCAGCAGGTTGCTTCCCCCGCCGGAAATGCCTGGAGTGCCAGCAGTCGGCAGATTGTTGAGCGACTGATCGATCCGGTCGAGGAATACCTGCGACGGCTTCAGGTCGGCAGTGGGCGAGCCCTTGGCTCTGGCCCAGACCATGCAGGCGATTACCGCAGCACATTCACTGCAGACTTTGATGTGCTGCCGGCACTGGTCATTCAGATTTCTCGGATCTGTGACCTGGTCGATAATTTTTTCGCATTCTTTTTCTGCCATATCAGCCAGCTTTCTCTTCGAACCGGGCGCGCAATTTAGCGATCAGACGATGGAACACCAGACGCACATTGCCTTCGGTCATGCTCATGATTTCGGCGAGCTCGCAGAAAGGCATGCCCTGAAAGACTCTCAGCTCGAGAATCACGCGTTCGCGCGGTTTGAGGTCGGCAAAGATGCTTTCTACACCGGCTGCTGAAACTGCGTGGGCTTCGGGAGTTCTGTCGTCAGGAATTTCGGCAATTTCGAATTGACTGCCCGAGGTATCGAGCTTCTTTTCGCGTCTGAGTTTGTCAATGAACTGGTTACGGGCAATTCGCAGCAGCCAGCCGGTGAAACTGCCCGAGGTATTTACCTGGTCGATCTTGCGGAAAGCATTGATAAACGCTTCCTGGGCGACATCTTCGGCGTCGGCATGTTTGATGTTCATGCCGAGAAGATAATACATCACGGTGCCGTAATACATCTTCACCAGCTGGGTGAAGGCGCTTTTCTGCCCCTTCTTGGCCAGCTCGATCAGGGCATTACAGTCGCGATTTTCGCCGTTCTGCATCAGTTCATGCGCTTAACCTGCATTTCTGCAATCAGAATCAGGGTTTCCCTCTATAAAGTTATTACGTCAGTTTATCAGCAAATGTTACAAAAATGTACCACAGTTTGCCAGTTTATGATTGTAGATCGCTGCATAAAGCTGAAATCTTTCAGAACAGGGGTTGGTGAAAAATCAGAACTTTTCGCCTGATCTGATGCGGCTGATCATTTCGCGATCGATCTGCTGCTGATCAGGTGGGCGGTCGGCTGCATCCGCTGATTTTTGCAATACGGCAATGGCTTCTTCCCGGCGTTCCATGGCGGCAAGGGTTACTGCAATCAGGCGTGTTGTCTGTGGTGGCGGGTCATAGAATCTGAACATCATGTTGAAAGCTTCGAGAGCTCTCTCTAATCGCCGTTTGGGCCCATGCCGGCCCGAATGATTCAGGCAGAAAATGCCGATCTGCTGCCAGAGTTCGATACGGTTCGGCACCTGCTTGGCTGCATTCTCAAGAATCTGCAGGGCTTCATCGTGCTTTTTCATATATTCGTCGAGCAGAAAAGACCGCAGCAGATAAGCGTCGATAAAAGTCGGGTCGAGCGCCGGAATCAGTTCGAGCGCGACTTCGACCCGGTGCCAGAGGCCGCGGTGTGAATCGGCATCCATCTGTATCCAGAGCAGGTTGGCAGCCAGTTCGGCAAACCCGAGTTCGCGAAGCAGAAGAGCAAAGCCAGGGGTGACTGATGGGTCCTGACTTGCATGGTCGTGCCCATTTACATGATTGTGTGCTTCGTGGTCATGCCCTTGCTCATGGTTGTGACCGGCATGCTCATCGTGAGTGTGTGCGTGCCCGTGGCTTTTGCAGTTCGGGTTGGTGCAGAGAGAAAACGGCATGCTGGCGGTCGCTTTTTTGCCAATTTCAAGCCGGTTGCCCGGAACATCCGAAACGTCAAGTGTAACTGGCTTTGCAGTTTTTACGGTCTCTGTGGCTGTGGTGTGCTCATGCGCACATTCATGGTCGTTCTTAATATCATGCTCGTGCTTATGGTGCTCATCTGAACAGGTCTGACAACTACAGGCGCTGACGGTATCTGTTGCGTCGGCAATCTGTGGCTGAGTGTGCTCATGCACGTGGCTATCAGAGTGCACGTGGTTAGCGGCGTGCTCGTTTTCATGCTCGTCTTTTTCGTGTTCTTCGTGCAGCGGTGCGCTTTCTGTAAGGTTCTGCTGCAGATAGGCGCCTGCCTGTTTCTGGGCCAGTTCGCGGCTGGCGGTCTGGTCGATGCGCATTTCCATTCGGTACTGGCTGACATAAAAGTGTTGCGAAACCGCAGAAAGAATCAATGCTGCAAACAGCAGCAGCAGATGTTTGTCTGGCTTCATTTCACAGATCCTTTTTGTTCAGCGCCCAGGAACCTGCAACCAGCAGGAAAAAAAGATAACAGGCGGCATAGCCTATTGCCCACATGGCGAACGAAGGCGAAACCGCCAGGTCTTTGAGAATTTTATACTTGATGTTGAAATAGCCGAAGTTCGGCACCAGCCAGTAAACCACGTCGGTGGCGAACGAAAGCAACGGAATATCGGCTTCGAAGGCGAGGTGTTTGACGTGTTCGGCCATGTTGCCGAGCAAAACGCAGAATATTGACAGTGAGAAGCACACTATCAGAGAGTTTGTGAGCGAAAACAGTAGAACCATACCGGTCATGATCGCGAATTCTAGCAGCATGAACAGCGCCACCCATTGAAAACCGGTCCAGATGATGCCGAATTTGATGTAAAGCAGGCCGGTGAGGATGCCGAGCATGATCAGCACATTAACGACTGCAGCCAGCAGGGTTCCGAGAAATTTGCCGGTGTAGAGTTCCCAGCGCCCCATGGGCAGGGTTAGAACCGCGTAGATGGTTTTGCGCTGTATGTCGTCGCGCAGGGTTGTCGAGCCGATGAACAACGCGATGAGAAAGCCGAACAGCGATATGATCGACAGACCGACATCCTGAATCATCCGGTATTCAAGGCTCGGGGTTGTCGAAAAATGCCCGAAAAGGTTGAACAGGCCAATTGCAATACATACGAAAACGAGGTGTACGGCCAGCATTTTGTGTCTGGCCACGTCGAGAAAGGTATCCCACATGATCAGTCTGATACGTGAAAACATCAGGTGAGCCCCCCTTCGGCGGTGCTTTTCTGACCGGCGAGAACCTTAACGAACAACTGATCGAGGGTCAGCCTTACCGGCGTGACTTCAATCAGCTGACCGCCTGAACTGATAAGCCTTTGCAGAAATTCATTCAGACCGGTTGAATCGGCAAAACTGAACTCAGCCCTGTCTGTTTCGACAACTTTGCCTTTGCCGGTTCTTGTTTCTTCGACGAATTTTACGGCTGCTTCATGCCCGGAAAATTGTGCGATTACCATCGTTTCCGGCGTTCTGGTAAGTGCTTCGAGAGAATCGCTGAGAACGACTTTTCCTTTGTTCATTATACAGACACGGTCGCAGACATCGGCAAGAATGCCGGCCGCATGTGAATTGACGAGAATGCCGATCTGCTGTTCCTTCAACATCAGTAACAGCTTTTTCAGCATTACCTGACCACATGGGTCGAGTCCGCTGAACGGCTCGTCAAGAAAAATAAGACGGGCTTTTCGCAGCAGCAGTCTGGCGATGTCGGCACGCTGCCGCATACCTTTTGAGCAATCTTTTAACAGCCGGTGGCGATGGTCTAACATTTCAACCTGACGTAACTGTTCTTCGATGCTCACTTCACTGTCACTGACGCCGCTGAGTCTGGCATGAAATTTAAGATATTCCTCGACCGAAAGGTGGTCGGGGTGCTGAATCGCTTCTGGCAGAAACCCGGCGCCTGCTCTTGACGCAGGTGTGGGTACGGGTTTGCCGAACATTCTTGCTTTGCCGGAGGTTATGCTGGTCAAGCCAAGAATCATCTTCATGGTCGTGGTTTTTCCGGCACCGTTTGGGCCAAGCAGCCCGATGATTTCGCCGGCATGCAGATTTACGGAAACCCGGTCAACGATCGTTTCCTTTTTCCACCAGCCGATTACCTTGGTTATTTCCTCTGCAGAAAGTAATTCGCTCATGGCAAAAGTTCCTTTTGATCAGGATGGCAGCAAATCTCTGGTTTGCTGTTCTGGCAAAACACACCGGCCTGTCGTATTTCTTTACGGCCGGCCGGTATGCTTAAATGCTACAGATATTGTATAGCAATTTTTTTTACGTGATTCAACCCGCAAAAATCAATGTGAGCAGGCGTTGGCACCGGTCTGCAGAGTGCCATTCAGGTATGCTTCAACGGCGGTTTCTGGAGTCTGGCCGCCCTGAACGCCGGTAATGACCTTGATGCCATTCTGAACAAAAAGTTCCTGGGCTCGGTGGCCCATGCCGCCGGCAAGAATCAGGGTCGCTTTCTGTTCGGCGATCCAGCGGGGCAGAACACCGGGTTCGTGTGGTGGCGGCGTCAGCATTTCTTTGTTGGTGATCTGATTTTTGTCGTTGACAGTGAAAAAGCAGAACTGCTGGCAATGGCCAAAATGGGTGCAGAGGGTTCCTTCAGTTACCGGAATTGCGATTTTCATTACGGGTCTCCTTGAT
>JAKQKW010000230.1 GCA_029560455.1 Candidatus Rifleibacteriota bacterium | reverse complement strand
CCCCGCGCGGGCGCGTGGATTGAAACGACAGAAGCGAACTCTTGAACGCCGTAACAATGTCGCGCCCCGCGCGGGCGCGTGGATTGAAACTTGTTGGGGTTATATTCATAAAATCAGCTTTCGTCGCGCCCCGCGCGGGCGCGTGGATTGAAACCAATATCGGCGGCAAAATCGGTATTGAAGCGCGTCGCGCCCCGCGCGGGCGCGTGGATTGAAACAAAAATCGTTATTGGCAGGCAGCTTTCGACCTGTCGCGCCCCGCGCGGGCGCGTGGATTGAAACTGAAACCGTGCTTATTGACAAGCAATACACGGGTCGCGCCCCGCGCGGGCGCGTGGATTGAAACAATAAAGCAATTCAAGAAGCCCGCCGGTTTATGTCGCGCCCCGCGCGGGCGCGTGGATTGAAACGAGTTGCAGAAAAAGTATGATTTATGCGTTAAGTCGCGCCCCGCGCGGGCGCGTGGATTGAAACCGACTTGTGTTGCACATTACCACAAGGACAGAGTCGCGCCCCGCGCGGGCGCGTGGATTGAAACCCATTGGCTCAGCGGTTTATTGCACATATAGCGTCGCGCCCCGCGCGGGCGCGTGGATTGAAACATGGCATTTCCTGAAAAGGTTGTTGTCATTACGTCGCGCCCCGCGCGGGCGCGTGGATTGAAACGCAAAAAGCCTGATGACGAAGCAACGCTGCAAGTCGCGCCCCGCGCGGGCGCGTGGATTAAAACGAGATATGGGGGGCGGGGGAAAAGAGAGTTCGTCGCGCCTAGCACGGGCGCGTGGATTGAAACTTTAAAGAAAGGCCTGCCAACCGCCAAGTTAAGTCGCGCAGGTATGTAATTGCAAAACTTAACTTGATGCGTTGATGCAAAATTTCTGGTTTTGCCATTTTTTTTGAGTTGAGCGATAGCAAAGCTCAGGATTTTTTCTTTTTTGGTTTTGCTGCCGGGAGTTCCCTGGCGGTAATTCTAAGAAGCTCGGTAAACCATTCGCGGTCTTCGAGGCGGCTGTCTATAAGAAAGGCCGGTTTGGCGCCAGGGTAGGGTAAACCTTCGGTGACTTCTCCGATAAAGGCTTTGCCGCCGGCAGTAGGCTTGACGAAGCATTGATTGTCGCAGATCAACGCCACAACCTTGTCGTCAAAATACAGGGCATACTCGCCAAACATCTTGCGATATCTGACCCGGTCATGACATTCGACCTGATCCATCACAAATTCAATAAAACCCGCATCGGTAGACATATTTTCTCCTTGTTATCAGCTTGACCCGGGCATGAGCAAAGACAGGCTGAAATTTTAGAATTTTCATGCAATCTCATTGGTCAGCGCGGCGGTTCGACGGCCTGGTAACCGTAGGTGAGCCAGCCATGCAAACCGGCAGGGTATTCGATAATGCTCTGATAGCCGAGGTCTCTGAGTTCTGTTACAAAAGAAGCAAGCTTGCTGCCTTCAATGCCGGGGTAAACGATTTTCAGACTGCCGGAAGCATCAAGAACATCAGCAAAGCTGGCCGGCGGCGTGTCGTCGTAGATGACGACGGCCCCGGGAATACTTATTTCACGGGTCTGGCGTCGGGCACGATATTCAACCAGCTGCAGCGGCACACCCGATTTCAGCAGGCCGGCGAGGGTGTCGGCACTGATACTCGAATCAGGAACGGCAAAGGTTACCGAAGCGGCATCGGCGCAGCCATTGCCCGGGCAGCCGCCGGTACAGGCTGTAGCTGGCATCAGCGCAGCCAGAACTATGCCGATGGTCAGTATGAATTCACGGATTTTCCGGTGCTGCATAGCGTTTTATCATGTTAACCAGCAGAGCATTACTGGAACTTGCCGCCAGATCGGCCGGCAATCGCCCGTCGTTTCTTGCCAGAGCCGGGTTTGCACCACCAACGAGAAGAACCTGGGCAGCAAGATGCGGTAGAGAACCGCCGCAGAGATGCAGAGGCGTTTCGCCTGCCTGATTGCGGCAATCAGGATCAGCCCCGCATTGAAGCAGGGTGGCGATAACCCCTACCAGACCGTTGCGCGCCGCAATGTGCAGAGCGGTTTCGCCGGCAGAGTCAGTGGCGTTGACGTCAATGCCGGCCGAAGCCAGAAGTTGCGGAACTGTCAGCGGGCAGATTGTGACATCACCGGCCTGGGGCTGCGGGCTGAAACAGAGAGCCTGAATGTTCACCGTGTGGTGCAGAGCATTCCGGCCGTCATTGCTGCGGAGATTGATGTCAGCGCCCTGAGCCAGAAGTGCAGTTACCATTTCGACTGCACCCAGAGCGCAGGCATGGTGCAGTGGAGTCATGCCGGCCGAGTCGGTCGCATTGACCGCAGGGCTTTCCTGCATCGTCTGCCGGAAAAGCTTCAAATCCAGGCTGCGCACCGCTATATGAAGCGGATCGGCCATGGCCGGCACCGTAAAAATGGCAACGGGCAAAAGCACCAGAAAAAGACGTAAAAGCTTGTTCATTAATGTTCTCCACAGGTGGGGCAGTCGAGAATAGCCGAGGCAGAACCAGTAAAAACGGGGGGAACGGCAGACGGCTGATGGAAAGCGTCGTTAAGGCGCAGAACGTGCTCGCCGCCTTCGATGACCTGGCCGAAGTCGACGACAAGAGGTCGCGAAGAGTTTTTTTCGAGCCTGATCAGATACCCTCCGATCGGAGAAATGATCGGGTCGACAAGTATAGTCGGCGATACCGTAAACTCATCGATGAAAACCGGCGTGCCGGTCGAATCGCTGACCCGCGCCAGAATTGTGACTTTTTCGCGCAAAACCATACGATACAGCTGGTAAAGTTTGAAATTCAGATCGTTGAGAACAATAGAATCATGTCCGGAAGCCGAAATTTCGAGACGCAGCCGGTAACTGCCGGATGCTACGCCGCCAGTCGGTTCTGGCTCAGACTGCTGCAACTGCGAAAAAGATTCGGCAGAAGCATCGGGCCAGACAACGTCGAGAGCTGTAAGCAGATTGTCGTAATCGCCCTGAGAAAGAGCAGCTGAGTCGGCCCGAACGGCGCGGAAAAGTCTGATCGGGCCGGTAGCCATGCCGCAGTTGCCCATCTCTCTGTCAAACTTGTCGCGAAATTGTGACAATGCGTCAACGAGTGCATAAACCCCGGCATCGCCGGGCCCACCGCTTTTTTCGATCTGCTTCCAGATGCTGGGTTCCATGGTGCAGGCCGCAACAGGCTGCATGACTGGCAACAGCAGCAGCAAAAGCGGAATTGCTCTGAAAAAAATATGCATGTCTTTCCTCAGTTCAACGGCCAGGAACCTGCAGGCGCGGTTACGACTTCGGCGACGGTGCGATCATGTACTCTGGCGGTAATACGTTCGCTGAGCTGCACTATCGTTTTAGAGCGCGGTTTCTGCAACATTACTTCGACGGTGATGAAAACTTCGGGGCGGCCAAGGTCGACAGCTTCGGTGGCCTGCTGCACGTAAACGCCAATGCCGTTGACATCTTCAAGACTGATCGAAAAATCGCCGACATTGTTGCCGAAAGCGAACTTGCCAAGATCGGGTGACCCTACTACGGCCGGGGTTACAGCCGGCATCTGGTTCCAGTCGCCGGTCTGATAGCAGCGTAGAACATTCTTTCTGCACTCAAGAGCACAGCCTTTCCAGTTGCCGGTTCTCTGCGTCTGGCCAAGCTCGGGGATCGCCGGAACAAAAGGTGTGGTTATCGAAAAGAACATTGCCGCATGATTACTTGCAGAAGCCAGCTTATCCCGCCAGGTTCCGTTGACTAGAATATCGCGGCTGCCGCCGACCCGGTTGGTTTTGCCGTCTGGCCTGATTTCGTAGGCGTGGTTGGCTTTTTCGAGAATTTCTTTAAGGCGCAGCAGGAAAATCTGCGCCTGTTTCTGCCGCTGCAGTCGCCATGAGCCGGTGTCGAAGCCAGACTGGCTAGAGCTGAATACGCCGAAGGCAGAGATCATGAACATTGAAAAGACTGCAGTAGCGATGAGTATTTCGGTTAAAGTTATGCCCCGACTGGTATTTTTGCAGGCCAGATTGTCAGTCATGTTATAACCTCGCTGTCTGGCTGGCGTCGAGACTCATGCGGTAAGTGCCGACCACGTCTTTGCCTTCAAGCTGAAGGTTAACGGTGATTTCGATGAAACCGCGCTTGAAATCATCAGCAGAAAGAAGTGAGAACTGGGTTGAGTAGGTAGCGATTCGCAGCGGTTCGGTGAATTTATACTGACTGTCGATAGAGTCTGGAATATGGTTGAGGATATCGCGAGGGTTGCCCGGGTAAACGCCGGTGAATTTAACGAACGGCAACGGGTTCGGAGCCGTGACGATTGGCGCTCCAAGCCCCGTTTCACCAGCGCTGACCCGGCGATGATATACCATATGCCGGTAAGATCTGAGAAAGAAATCCGGGTAACGCTTTATCTTGAAAAGAGCGATATTCTGGATGCCTCTGGCGAAGAAGTCGGCCTGAATCTGGTCGAGCTGTAATTTGCTGGTAACGGTTGCCTGCGAAAACGATTTCAGATAAGTAACGCCAAGCAGCAGAAGGATTGAAGCAATCGACAGCACAACCATGATTGCCATGCCGGCGCGGCTTGAGAACAGCACTGAAACAGGTTTTCTGCAGGAGGTTGTCATAATCAGGACTCCAGGTCGGCCACAAAAGTAATTGCCGTAACTTCACGCTCGTCGGTCAGGCCCCCGATTGGCTTAACCGAAACGGTAATTTTGATTACCGCATATGGGGCACTGCTACCGTCGAAGGTTTCGGCCGGACGGTCTTTGAAAATCCAGGTTGATGGCGAAGCCGGGTTATAAGCCGGGTTCGGAAAGCTGAGTTCCATTAATGAATTAAATGTTATTTTCTGCCTTTTCAGGGTCGCGCGCACTCTGTAACTATGCTTGTCTATTTTGACCTCATCGCCGAGCTCGATGCCTTCGAGCGGGTTGTCGAAAGTATATTCATCTGAACCCGCCGAAGTCAGAAATGAATTCAGTCTGGAAAAAGGCAGAGCCGAGAGTTTATTCAGTCTGTCTACAAGAATCTGCAGAGCTTCGCCCTGCCGAAAATCCGCTGTCGTGCCGCGGTGCCCGAAACTTATGACGCCGGCGGCCGAGAATGCCGCAGTGCAGAGAATAAGAAAAGCCAGCATGATCTCGACCAGGCTTATGCCTGATCGAGGTCTGCCGGCGGATACTGTCATCGCTTTGCCTTTCTTTACTGACCGATGCGGTTACGTTCGATTACTCTGAAATCAAGCCGGGTTGGTACAACGTCGAAGATTGCTTCGACCTTGCGTTTGTTGACCTGGGGACTGACCCCGGGCGAGGCGCCCGGTGCTGCATCAGAGGCATAGGCTCCCGGGTTGCTCGGCCAGCTTACGGCGTTATCACTGATTTCTAGAATGACCTTGTAGCGCCCGGGCTGTCTGAAGACGTATTGCAGTGGCAGACTGGCGCCAAACATGCCATCGGCGAGGGTTGTTCCGGCGGCGTCAACGATCTTGTAGGTCAGGGTTGCGACCGTTCCGGAGTTATCGGCAGTGAGAGTTTCAAAACGTACCGGAACATCAACTTCGAGTTCCTGGCCTGTCGGGAAGAGAACATTGGTTACCTGAGCGGCGCTTAACCTGAAGGGCGGTGCAAAGGCTGCGGTGTTGTCGTCGCGATTCCAGTTTTCGGGACCATTGTTGACCGCCTCGTTCATACCCGGGGTCGAGAAGCGCACCCAGGCCGGCGGAATTGCGCCGGTACCGGTTTCGATATTGTTCGGAACCATGAAATTCTGATCGATGTATTTATCTTGACTTGCACGGATAAAGGCATTCGGTCGGTCGTTGTCGCGAACCACGATCTGACCGCTCTTCTGGGCGGTAACACTGAGATCATTGCCGGCACCATGGCAGGCTTCACGCCAGGCAAGACCGAATTCGAGGTTTTTGTAGCCGCTGCTGTTGTTGGCATGCTGCGGGTGCATGCGCGGCGACCACGATCCGTTGTAACCCCAGCGTTGATTGCCGTCTTTCGCCAGATCACGACTGAAGTGAGCAAGGTCACTGAGATTGATCGTATAGACCCGGTAAGAAAAGCTCTTGTTATAGAGGCCTGTGGTGCCGGTTATCGCGTCAAATTCAGCCTGATTGTTTATCGTGGCCGCCGACAGTTTGTATGAAGCGTTCGGGCCGCTTGAATACCAACGCCGTTGTTGGGCCTGTTCCGTGGTCATTGTTGACCCGGCAGCAATCTGGGGCGGCATGATGCCTTGCACGGTGTCGTAGGTGAAGGTGCCGACCTGGTTGGCAGTATTGTGATGTACACGCAACCTGGCCCCAACGCCGGCAACTGTCGAATGATACGGGTCGCGCCCCGGGTTGCCTATGCCACTGTTAGCCATCGGATTGTTATCGCCGACCACGAAGATCAGTTGTGTCGGATTGGCGGCCGGCGGTGATTCTGTCTCGTTCAAAGCCTCCCCGGTAGTGCCGTAAAGAGTGTTGCTGTTGATGAAGTAGGCCTGCGATACCGGGTTAATCGAACTGTTGGAAATATCGGCATAGGGGTTGAGATAAGAGCGCTGCGGCGGCGTATTGTCGGTGACAAGAATTTCGGCATCCGACCAGATGCGCATATTGATAACCCTGGGAACTGGCTTGGTCTCTCGAATCAGTGTGCCACCAACCCTTCGCCAGACTTCCTGATAGATTTCGTAGCGGTAAGTTCTTCTGAAGTCGACGCTGAGTGTGTAGCTGGCCGGTTCAGATGGCACGGGAAACAGCTGGCGCAGCTGTGTGAGTGGCAAAGCTGCCTGGGTGGTGTTGATCTGTCTGTCGACAATAACCTCTGAGCCGCGCTTCAGTTCAGATTTCCAGGTTACTGAAAGACCGCCGACCCACCTGACGCTGCCGGGAATAAGGTTCGGGTCAGTTGGCACCGGCGGGTATTCACTGGTCATGGAGGCGACGCGGTTTACGCCTCTTGCGAGATTGTAGTTCGATTCACGCAGGTTGAGGTTCCAGTATGAGGGAGGATTGGCATATTCAAGTTTCCAGCTGCCGTCGGCGTTCTGTATTGCCTTGCTGGGAACGAGACTGTGACCGTCGAGAATAAAGGCGGTTGGCGCAAGATTTGTATTGGCAGGGTTGCAGAATGTGTGCCGGCATCTTTCGTTGCCCCACATAATATTGTTACAGCCGTAACCAAGTGCCGCCGGGCCGGGTTTGTAATTTGACAGCATCCCGTCATTCGGGTTGGCTGAGTTGCCGATGCCACTCATGATAACACCGCGGTCCTGCGGCGAAATTACCGGCGGTACCTGCTTGATACTGATAACAGCCCAGGAATAATTGTCAGAATCCTGGCCGGCTGAAACAATAGGAGCTTCAGAAAGCGGCGGTTTGAGAACGTCGCCCTTGCGACTCGAAAGAGCGCCGACCGGAAGATCGCGGTAATCGTAATAGCGATAGGTGACTTTGACGCCAACTCTGAATTTACCGGCGCCCGGCGGGAAAAGGAACAGATAATCGCCGCTGACGCCATCGGTTTCCATGTCGAGGATGGTTGCCGGAGCTGTCATCATAGTGCCGAAGCGGTCATGTGTCTGAATGACCTTCCAGTAGTAGCGGATGCTCGACTTTTGAATGGTATTGGGAAACTGGCCGATACGGCCGTTATTATTGGTATCTTCGCCGACGTTACCGATGTTGACTTCGTTGGCATCGAAATAAGGTGCGTTTTCGACCATGAACCAGTAGTCTTTGTCGTCAGTATAATCGCCGTTGGCGTCAGGAACTGCTTTTTCAAAGCCGGTAGTCGCTGAAACCATCGGCCCGACGCAGTCGGTTCTTGCTTCAAGACTTGATGGTCGCGGCGGTGATGGTGAGTTGATTACAGCCAGCTCGGTTCTGATGTTGGAATTGATGATCGGCACCAGTTGCGTGAAGCCGGAAATCCAGATTTTAGCAGAGTTTATATTGTCGTCGGCAGTGATGTAGTTTCTGACAAAAGTATTGGTGCCGAGTTTAACACGGTTGTTGAGTTTTTCAATGCGGCCGCCCTGGTCATAAAGGCGGCGATAAACCGATTTATAAACATTCTGTTTGTATACGGCCTTGAAATACGGTATCCCGCCGGCCATAACGCCCTCGAAAGATTTACTGCTTTCGTTGCCATCGCGGAAAAAGCTCGTATTGGCCGGTTCATACTCAGTTCGCAGCATATAAAGTGAGCCATGCCCATCGGCGCCGATTTTATCGGGCAGAACTCCGTCAGCGCTGACGTTGATTTCACTGGGGATACCGTTGGTGCCGTTTTCGTTGCGGACAAAGCAGTACACACTGCCTTTGGTGGCGTCGTAGGCGTAAATCATGCCCCCGGTCTGCCACCACTGGTCAGAAACAGCCATGTCGGTCAGCTGGTTCAGCTTCATGCTTGGCGGAGCGTTGGCATCATCCAGCCATTGGTTGATCTGATTCAGACCAAGCAGGTAGACGTAGTTGCCGGTTTCGCTTTTTGAGCTGATACCCAGAAATTTGCAGGTGAGGTCGCCGCCATCGCCAACCAGCTGGTCGTTGATATTTGCACCGGTCAGGGTGAAGCTGGTTGAATCCTGGTCGCGACGATACAGGTAGGTGCGGTTGACTATCGATGAATAGATGCACGACAGATACGGGCTCGGAACCCCTGGCATGGCGGCACCGTCGACTCTGGCGATACAACCGTCGCAGCATTCGCCATTCATATCCATTGTGCCGGTAACGCGGGCGAGAACATTTGCCACGTCGCGGTCGAGGGTTGGCACAGCTGCCCCCGAATCGATGCGATATTTGAAGAGCTTGAGGTTACGGTAGGCACCGAAAAGGTTTTCGCGTATCATACGGCGAACCCAGCCGCCGCGTATCCAGCCGTTGCCAGGGTAGTTGCCGGCGCAGCAAACGGCCCACGGTCCTCTGGTCGGAGGTGAGCCGTCGGTTCGCTGGTTGTATTGCTCGCCGGCAGGGGGAGGATTGCCAGGGTAGCGCCGATTGGCCGCGTTGTTGCCGTAGGTCCAGTTGCTCCACACGACTACATCGGCAGAGTGATAGAAACCTTTGCCCATGGGGTACCAGTAATAACCTGGCATGGTAGCTACCGCAGCCGGAACAGTGTTGCACGGGTAGTCGATGCCACCGAAAAGTGAATTGATGGTGCCGGCCGGGTGATTGCCACGGCCGGTCGGGCTGGCGTTCGGAGCGCCATGAAATCGATGGACGGTATAAGGCGGCACTTCATTGAAGCCATATACATTGGTGGTGGCACTCATGATGATACGTCTGGGAGCCAGTTGCCCCTTAAGACTGACGGGGGGGCTTTCGGTGCCGGCAAAAGTGAAGAGATCTTTGTCAGATTTCAGCAGTGCCGCGTTCCATTTCTGGGCGGCGGTGATGCCGTAGGCGTCACCCGGGTCATACAGGGGCACTGACGCAGCCCCCTCTATCAGGTTGTTGAGAGCCCATACGGCTCTGGCATTACCTTCACCCACGAGAACGTAGCAATCGCCGTTCTGTTCATAAAAAGGGTGCAGCCTTTCCTGGGCGGTGGCCGGGAAACAGGCTATGGTAAAGCAGATCGCAGCCAGAACCATTTTCTGAAACAGATTTTTCATAAGCTCCCTCCTTGTAGAGAAGCCTGGTCAGAGCGGAGGTCAATAGTTTCGTTCGCGTACCGCCGGGTCACGGTCGAAATTAAGATAATTTCTCAGGGTTACCATGAAGGCATTTTTTACTGAATCTGGAACCTTGTAACGGTCGAACAGCTGGCGGGCTACCCATGGGGTAAGATCGGTACCGCCCATAATGAACATGCGACCGTGTGAAAAGTCGGCAACCTTCTCAGGCAGATAATTGCGAAATTCGAGATACTGCGTCAGGTTGCTCTGCATGCCCAGTGAACGCCCGACAATCAGGTGCTCAGGCGGCAGGGGGCTGCCTTCGGGGCCCTGAACCGTTGCGGCGAATGCCGGGTCGATGGTGAGATTGTTGAAAGAGTGAAAAAGCGATGATGAAACGACATCCGGGGCCTCGTCGGTTGCCGGTATCATTTTCAGCTTTTCTTTGCGCCGGGGAGTGCGCATCGCGAAGGAATTGTCGATGACGGTAGCGATTTTGCTTTCTTCGGCAGCTTTTTTTATCAGGGCATCGATTTCATCCATGATTTTTTTAAGGCGGGCCGCGGTCTCTTCGCTGGTCAGATAGATGGTCTTCACAGATTTTTCTTCATTCTGACGCAACAGATCGGCGACCTTAACAAGCTCAGTATCGATTTCGCTGATCTTCGCGTCAATCTGCGCCGCATTTTTATCAACATCTTCAGGGCTGTTGGCGCCGGCCAGGCGGCTGTTAATGATCTCAAGCCGCCCCTGCAGGTCAACCCGTCTGGCGGCAAAAAGCCTTTCGGCATCGCGATTGGCTGGTTTCTGGCGTTTGAGCTCTTCGAGCGAACTTTCAAGAACCGCTTTTTCTTTGCGAAATTTTTCGATGTCACCGGGGGCAGGGGCTCCGTCAGTGCGGCTTCTCTGCTGAATCAGGCCGAATCTTTCCTGGAGTAGTTTTGTCTGGCGCTCTCTGAGGGGTATATTCTCTTTACTGGCCTTTTCGTGCGCTGCCTTAAGCTCGCCGATGGTCGTTTCAATGTTTTTCTCACCCTCTTCGCGGAAAAACCTGCCGTTGTTGTAATCAAACCCTTTCATTTCAGGGTGCAGCATCAGAAGTATGCGCGTATCTACGGTTGCCCAGCCTCCTTCGGCAGCCGAAATACAAACGGGGCCGGTCATGGCACTGAAGATCAGAATCATTGATAATATGGCTTTTCTGGCTGAAAATGTCATTTTTTAAGCCCCTTTGTGCGTTCTTCGATAAGTTTTACCGCTTCAAGTCTGGAATCATTGGCTCCAAACGGAATTACACTGGCGTCGAGCCCAAGCTTCCCGGCCCACCAGCTGTCAGCTTCGTCAAGCCAGGCGGCGAATTCGGCGCTTGAGGCGATGCCTGGGTCTTTCCATAAACGGGCATGAAGATTGGCCGAGAGGGTTGGCGAGGTTGCCCGCGGTTTTGCGACGATTGGCAGAAGTTCTGCCACGTCGATGATTACATCGGTTTTATGCTTATCCTTGAGTTCTCTGAGAACCGCCCTGATGTCGGCGGCGATTTCATTGATCTGCGGCATTGTCGAAGCCTCAGGCGTTACGCCGGGGCGGCCCGGTACGAGGCGAGCATTGTAAGCACGGATCTGCAACATTGCCAGCTGCGCTTCAGCCTCGCGCTTCTCTGTAAGAAAAGCCCTTTCGGCCGCTGCCCGGTCAGGCACAGGCACATTTTTGAGCTTTTCCTGGAGATGCTTCGGGGAAGCAAGCAGCCAGGCATCGAGGCGGCGGATCTCGGCGATCAGTCTGTCGACGCCTTCCTGCCCGCCATCGACAAATTCAGAAGAAGTGCCGCGAAACCTTGCGGTTGCATGGTCGAACTTCGCGAACAGAGGGTGGGCAAGCAGCATCAGACGGGTGTCAACCATGAATGGTTCAGCCTGAGCAATCGGCAGGGCAATGATGACTGCCGCAAAAATCAACATAAGTCTTTTCAGCACGTAAATAATGTACCTCCCACCTGTTCTCTTCTTTATCCTAACAATACGGGCGTCGATGCGGCAATGAAAAAGTTTTTTACGGCGTGTTGAAGAACTGTCGGTTGATTAGTGATTGCTTGAAACTGACGAAGCGATTCTGCAGAAGCTGAAATTTTGCGAGTTCTGAGGCAGAAAGCTGGTTTTCGTTACCTGCCAGAGTAACGCAAAAATCGGCGAATAGTTCTTCGAGCTGGTCAAGCTCTGCTGATTCTGAGGCTGTAATTAAAGCCCTGAATTCGGCATTGGCTTTATTAAGCTGATTTTCGCTGGTCAAATTTTTCAGTTCCGCCCGGTCGTTGAAAAATGGCCGCAGCGAAAAAACTGCCAGTTCAATATCGAGAAATTTTCGCATTTTCTGATGCCCGTTTATTATGGCGCTGACAAGCGAGATGCGGGTAATCATGGCTTCGAGCATTTCGTGAATCAGGGTGGTGTCGTCTGCGTCGAGTTGACGGCGTATTTTGCCCATATCACGTGAAATGTTCACCAGAAGCCCGGAAACCGGCGCAAGATCTGTTCCGGTATTTTGATTCGAAAGGGTGCTCAACTCTGTGGCTGTCTGCAGCCAGTTTTCCATGACCTCGTGGTGGAGTTTGCGGGCTGCAGCGATGTTAAAGCTGTTGAGGTAATCACCTGTCTGCTGAATTTTTCGGCATATTGCCAGAGTTTTAACGGTGATTTCCTTCTGAATACTTGAACCGGTAAGAATTGCCAGCATCGAACTGTCGCAGGCCGATGTCAGGCTGTTCACAAAAAGCAGCAACAGAAATATTGGCAGAATGGCAGCCCGTCTTAAGCTTCTGTTCATTGTGCTGTCAGCCCCGGAATGGGAATTCTTGGGGTCTGGATTGTGACAGGGCGGTTTTCGACAGTTGCGAGACGTTCCATGGCGGTTTTCGCTTCGGCAGAGAAACCGCTGCCTGAGTGTTCCTTGAGCAGCCTTTCATAAGCAGCACTGGCTTCTTCAGGAGTCGCAGAGGTTTCAAGAAAACGGGCATACTCGAGCATGGCGCGTGGTGAACTGCCCGAGAGTTCGACAAATTTTTCGTAATGCTGTCTGGCAAGATTGCGATTTCCCTGGCTGATCGCGGTCGAGGCCAGCAATAGACTTATTTCCGGGCGTTCCCCGCTTTTTGCCGCCTGTTCAAGAAGCCGGTCGGCTCCTGAGTGATCACCGCTGACAATCAGTCCTTCGGCTTCGGCAAGCATGGCGTCGATGTTATCCGGGTGCTTCTGCAGAATATTTCTGGCTTCTTCAAGACCCTGAGGAACCAGAAAATTTCTTATCATGGCAAGGGCAAGCATGGCGCGGTATTCTGGGTTCCCGGGGTTGGTCTGGACTGCCATCTTCGCTTCTTCAGCTGCCTCGGCATACATGCGGTTTTCCATGAGCAGGCGGGCTTTGAGTATCCTGGCCCTGGCATTTTCGGGTTTTGTCGAGAGAATCTGGTTGACCGCTTCAGTGGCTGAGGCGTTGAAACCCCGAATGTATTGAATTTCGGCCAGCCCGGCCGCTGCATCCTGTATTTCGGGGTGGTCTTTTGTCAGGGTTTTGAAGGCGGTTTCGGCTTCAGAGTACTTTTTCAGACGCAGATATATTTCGGCGAGGTTCAGTTTGCAGAAAATATCGTTCTGCAGGCTGAGGGCTTTTTTGAAGTGCTTCTCGGCCCTGTCATACTGTTTTAAAGACATATAGCTCGACCCCGCGAGAAAGCTGGTTTCGAATTCGCGACTGCCGTTATCGGTTGCCTTGTCAAAGTAGCTGGTCGCATCCTGGTAATCGCGCTGATTAAAAGCGACAACGCCGAGCAGGTGCCAGGCGCGGGCATTGCGTGGTTCACGGTCAGTAATTTTCTTCAGAATCACGGATGCCGAAGCGTAATTTTCTTCGTCGACAAGTGATTGAGCCTGATCCAGATCGGTTGTTTTTTTTTCTTTGCGCGGCGTCGGAGCCGGTCGGGGTGCAATCTGGGGCTCAGCGATCTGCTGAACTTGCTCAGCTGTTTCGGGTTTTGCCGATAATGGCCGGGTGAGCGAGAACTGCTGCTGTTCGAGCTGCTGCACGATAATACGGTATTGTGGCTGGCCCGGAAAGCGTTCAGCCAGAGTTCGCGCATGCTGCAGTGCTTTTTTGCTTCTGCCGCTGCTGCTCAGGCTGAATACCAGATAGTATCTTGCCAGGTCATTTGTGGGTTCCATCTGCACGACCTGTTCAAGGTATTCAGCCGCACCGGCGAAGTCACCGGCTGTATAAAGCTGCATTCCCTGTGAATAAATGCCTGATGAAAGGTTCTGCGCCGCTGCTGTAAATGTCAGAAGTAGAAACCAGAATGTGATAAAAGCTTTTTTCATTTTTAAAACCGCTGTCACAAATTCTAACAGAGTTTTCCGGCCCCGGCTACTTTTCCAAAAAGCAGACGGGCCCCCGTTTTTATCTGGGAGCCCGTCGGTAAAATTCAGGTTTTGCTTAAATCAGGCTTTTTTGCCTTTGCTTACTTTGCGGAAGTGACCGTTGGTAAGGGTTTTGCTACCTTTTTTGTAGTGACCCTTCACGAAGGTTTTCTTGGCTTTTTTGCCAGTGATGGCTGACTTGGCTTTTACTGCTGAATCAACAACGGCATTCTGAGCGGCAGCACCGGTTTTGATGATGGCTTTTTTGGTTTTCTTTACGGCCTTCTTAACATTCTTTTTAACGGTTTTGGCCATTTTTTTGAAGCATGAGGTTTCTTTTTTGGCAGCCATTACAGAAGAAACTTCAGCGGAGCCGGCGAACAGACCAATGGTTACCATTGCTACCGAAAGGGCTTTAAACAGGTTTTTCATACTTATACCTCCGTGGGTTTCTTATTGATTGCGGGTTTCAAGCTTTAATGATTTGAATTATAAGAATAAAAACGGCAACCCGGAACCCCCCCGGTACAAATTTTTTTAATATGTCTGAAGCCGCTTTAAATAAAGGTTATGCCGCACAGTTCCGGCAGCATGTCGAAAAAAAGTTTACTGATTTTTGCTGGCATTTCTGTTTTAATATGTACACTGTCGGACGAAAATTAGCTGGCAAAAGGTTAATTAAAAGAATTGTGAAAGTGAAAGGATTTTTGTGGTGCTACCGATACGATTCAGACACCTGCTTTTAACAGCGCTTCTGCTTGTTGTTTTTCTGGCAGTTCAGTTTGTTTTTGCCGGTCCGCAGGTTCTGCGTGTTGTAAGCGACGACAATTATCCACCCTATATTTTTCGTGACAAAACCGGGGCCCTTGTCGGTATTATCGTCGATCAGTGGCGTCTCTGGGAAAAGACAACCGGAATAAAGGTTGAGCTGCATGCCTGCGACTGGACAGAAGCTCTGCGCCGCATGCAGGCCCGTGAGTCTGATGTCATCGATACTCTTTTTTTCAGTGAAGAGCGGAAAAAAAATTACGATTTTCTCGAACCTTACGCGGATATAGATGTACCGCTGTTTTTTCATAAAGATCTTTCGGCTATCAGAAATGCCGAAGATGCGGTGGGTTTTGCGGTTGGCGCCAAGGCTGGCGATAACGTCATTTCAATATTAAATAAAGCCGGCGTCAATACCATTGTCGAATACCCGAGTTACGAAGCACTGATTAAAGCCGCTGCTGCCGGCGCCTGTAAAGTTTTCAGTGTCGATCGCCCACCGGCTTTCTACTATCTTAATCGTATGGGTATCGCCGACCAGTTTCGTGAAACGGCGCCACTGTATCGGGGGCAGTTTCACCGTGCTGTTCACAAGGGAAATGCAGAAATTGCCGGTCTGGTACAGATGGGTTTCAACGCAATTCCGAAAGCCGATCTTGATGCAGTTAACGATTCGTGGCTCGGAAAAATGCTGCACCAGAATTCTTCACAGCACTTCTGGCAGCTTCTTTTCTATGGCGGGTTTGCCGCCACCGCGGTAATTCTTTTTCTGGCTGTGTGGCTTGGTATGTTACGACGTATGGTCAGGGTGAGAACTTCAGAACTTCTGGCTGCCAACGAATCGTTAAAAAAGGAAATCAGCGAACGTCAGAAAGCTGAAGAAGAGAAAGAGCTGCTGCAGAATCAGCTGCAGCAGGCCATGAAAATGGAAGCGGTCGGCAGACTTGCCGGCGGTGTCGCTCATGATTTCAATAATCTTCTGACTGCGATCATAGGCAATGTTTCGCTGGCATCAATTGACCTTCCGGCTGACAGCCGCCTTCTCGGGAATCTGCAGGAGATTGAAAAGGCGGCCCGGAGTGCTGCATTGCTTACTCAGCAGCTGCTCGCCTTTTCCCGTCGTCAGAATATTGAGCCAAAAGTATTGAACATCAACGAAATCATTGCCAATCTGTACAAGATGCTCTGCAGCATGGCCGGTGACCGTATCGAAATTCAGCTTCTTACTGCCCGTGATCTTGGCAATGTCATGCTTGACCCCGGTCAGTTCGAAAGAATTCTGATCAATCTGGTTCTGAACGCCCGTGATGCAATGCCTGACGGCGGTGTTATCCGTATGGCAACAGGCAATGTTGCGCTTTCTGAAACAGAATGCGGTCGATGGCCAGATGTAAAGCCAGGTGATTACGTGCGTCTGACTTTCAGTGATAACGGTGTCGGCATGTCAGCGGAGGTTATCGATCATCTTTTTGAACCATTTTTTACCACCAAGCCACGTGGTCGTGGTACCGGCCTGGGCCTGTCGGCAATTTACGGCATAATCAGGCAGGCTGGTGGCTTCATCAATGTTGATTCAGCCCCCGGCAAAGGCACAATCTTCGAAATATGCGTACCTATGACCACGCGGGCTGTCGACCAGGAAGCATCGGTACCCGAAAAAGTCGAAGGTGGCAGTGAAACGGTGCTGCTCGTAGAAGACGAAGATATCGTCAGATTTATCGGATCGGAAATTTTGAAAAAACTTGGTTATAACCTGCTTGAGGCAGCCAATGGGCGCGAAGCTCTCGAAATATTCAAAGCCCATGGCGGCAGAATAGATCTGATGCTGACCGATCTGATGATGCCAGGCATGACCGGCCGGGAGCTGGCCGAAAAAATCAGGGAACTCAGCCCGCAAACCCGTATTCTTTTCACTTCGGCGTGTACTGATGACGTTATCGACGGGCAGGAAATAGCGGACCAGGGTCTGAATTTTATTGCCAAGCCCTTTTCGCTTGAGTCTCTGGCAGCAAAAATCCGCAAAGTTCTGTCACGGCCCTGAAAAAATATCAGCGGGTGTTTTTGCTTTTGAGGCCACCGGCCCAGGTGTATGATTCGGCGAATTCATTTTCGCTGGCAAATACTGCAGTTTTCTTTGCTGGTATCCCCTTGATAAAGGCGATGAAGTCAAGCTGTCGGTCTGACCTGCCGCGGCAGTCAGCAAAGTCTTTTACGATCGAGTCAGCAGGAATACCGTAATTACCGAGGCTTTTGACCATCGGGAAGCGAAGCCCGTGCCCATCAACCTGGCTGCTGTAAGCTTTGGTCACCAGTTCGGTGCATACAAGCGATTGTTCGGTATTGAAGCTGAACTGAAAGTCATATTCGCGACCGAAATACGAGAGTGCCAGCATGATTGCATGGGCTTTTGCGACCTTGCTCAGTCGCGGTCTGACGGCGGCAACGTAGTCGCAGTGCAGAGCACCAGGCAGCGAGTTGATGACAATGCCTTCGCTGATCGCTTCCATGATGCAGCGGGGTTTGCCATCTGACCTGTTCATGGTTTTCCAGGTGGCGAAGGCTTTATTGTAGCGTTTTTCAAGCAAGGCGGTGAAATTTCGGGCATCATATCGGCGGCACCAGTGAATAATTTCCGGGTCATTGTCGAAGGTGGCGCTGATTTCGGCGGGAGTGCCGACATAGAGCAGGGCATGCGGCCAGAAGCCAGGCAAAAAGATATTCGACAGGTAATAATCCTGGCGCCCGACGAGAATATCGCCCGGCTGCAGCATGCTGCCAAATTTTTCGAGCTGCGCGGCCGAAATCAGCCGCGAATGCCGGTTCTTTACACGGGTATCACCAACCCAGGTGAAAAGTTCGCGCTGTGCTGGCAATACCAGCTCAAGCGAAACATTGATGAGACTGCGGCTGAGGAATTTCCAGGTGGGGTCACTGGCAACCTTGCGCGACAGGGTGTTGAGAAAATCATTGTGGGCGAGCAGGTAACCTGAGACCGTTTGCGGCATGGCAGGATCATTTGCCATACTGATTTCTTCGAAGTGCGAAATTCTGAAACGATAGAGCTGTGCCAGATTCTCTGTACTCAGAGACCTTTTGACCGCCTTGCTGAATGACCCGGCCGGAATCGAGTATTCTTCACTGCCCTCATTCAGCAGATCTTCGAGGCCGCCGCGCCGCGAAAGAAAATTCATCATTTCAGAAACCATGATTACCTGCGCAAGTCTGGCCGATATGCCAAGAGCGTAACCGGCAAAAAAGCTTCTGACTTTATCTTTGTGCCCAAAAATCAGTGGCACTTCATATTTGCGGCTGATAAAATTCAGGTCGTCGAGAAAAGAACGGTAGAGATTCCAGAAGCGGTAGACAGGGCGCAATGTTTCGTGATTTTTCAGGGTATCTTTGCGCGAGAGGCGGTCGAGATAAGAATTATCGCGGAATGAGCCTTCACAAAGCCTTTGCAGCTTGCCGGCCCGGTCGTTGAAAAGCTTCAGATCATCGGTAAGATGTCGACGGTAGAGACTTTCAGCCGAACGGGTGCCTTCAATGATCGCCTGTTCGAACGAAAATGGCCCGAGCTCAGCGGCTGGCGCCCACGAACTGCAACAAAACAACAGAACAATTATAAAAAGCATTCGCTGCGAAAATTTCATTTTTAATCTCCGAAAAGCTCTCGAAAATTCAATCAAGTGTACACCTCATTATACTCACCCGCAGATTTCACAGCAATACCCCGACAAAAAATGCCGCACCATAGGACTGGTGCGGCATGGTCGAACGATTTGCGGGTCTGTCAGGCAAAAACACCCTGTATGAAAACAATACCGATGGCAATCGGGGCGACCCATTTGATCAGAAATACCCAGATCGGAGCGAGAGCGAAATTGATTTTTCCGTCGTTGGTAACTTCTTTTATGGCATCGGTGTAGGCCAGTTCCCAGGTGATGACGGTCTTGCCGTCTTCGGTTTTATGAATGCGCTGTTCTCGGTAAAGACCCCAGATCCAGCCAACGAAAACACTCAGGAAAATGCCGCCGAGCGGTAACAGCACGTTGGTGGCCAGAAAATCTACCGAGTCGAGAATGTTTTTTCCTTTGATCAGCGTGATGTGCGACCATGGACCCTGACTGAGTGAACATGGCACGCCGAGAAGGAAGATCAGGGCAGAAATCAGATAGGTTGCTTTCTTTCGCGTCCATTTCCATTCGTCGACGGCGTATGAAACGCAGACTTCAAGCAGAGAGATCGATGAGGTAACGGCGGCAAACAGCGCCAGAACGAAAAAGGCAACGCCAACGAGTGAGCCCATCGGCATTTTAGAGAAAACCGCCGGCAGGGTGATAAAGAGCAGACCGGGGCCAGCACTTGGCGAGAACCCGAAGGCGAAAACGGCCGGGAGAATAGCCAGACCGGCAAGCAGAGCAACGCCGGTATCGATCAGGGGTATGATCATCGAGCTCTGCGGAATATTCTCTTCTTTACTGAGGTAACTGCCGTAGGTGATCATGCAGCCCATGCCCAGGCTGAGAGAGAAGAATACCTGGCCGAGGGCCGACAGGATAACGCCACCGTTGATTTTTGAGAAGTCAGGAGTGAGAAAGAATCTGATGCCCTCCATAGCGCCATCGAGGGTTACGGAACGCAACATTACCAGTGCCAGTATAACGAAGAGTGAGGGCATCATGATTTTTGAGTATTTTTCGATGCCATTCTGAATACCGCCAATTACGATTCCGAGGGTAATCAGCATAAAAATCGCATGATAGAAGATTGGCATACCGGCAGATGAAATAAATTCGTTGAACATGCCGCCAAGTACAGTTACATCAGCGGTGTTGAAGCTGCCTGACGCTGCTTTGACCAGATAACTGATGATCCAGCCGCCAACAACGCTGTAGAAAGACAGAATCAGAAACCCGGCGAGCACACCCAGGCTGCCGACCCAACCCCAGTTCGCTTTGATTTTGCGGTAAGCGCCGATCGCATTCAACTGAGCGTAACGGCCGACTGCGATTTCTGCCATCATCAGCGTAAAACCGACGACGAACAGAATTACCAGATAGACGAGAACGAAAGCGCCGCCGCCGTTCTGCCCGGCCAGAAAAGGAAACTTCCAGAGGTTGCCAAGACCTACAGCCGAACCGGCCGCTGCCATGATAAACCCAAGCTTTGAACCCCATTGATCTCTTTGTGTTTCTGAACTTTGCATGCAATCTCTCTAAAACTCTGAATTTACTCCTGACTGAGTGCAGCCGGAGCGCCTGCAAGCATACAGAAAAAATTCCCGGAATTCCAGAAAAAAATGTCGGAAAAAAATAAGCCGGGGGCTGGTTTGCGTCTTCCCCCGGCTGTTACGCCTGTTAGAATTCTTTTGCCGCTGGTTTCAGAGTTTCAGGTCGAAAATATCGGCGATGGTTTTCGTTGCTTCAAGCAGCCTGACAACTTTTCCGCCGATAGCGACCAGAATTGTGCCTTCCGGCTGCGGCGGCAGTTCATAGAGAATGTAAGGCGGCAGCGGTGTCGCCTGCTGATAAAGATTGTCAGGAAATACTCTGCCTCTGGCGAGTTTCTTTTGCCAGCCGGGTGGCAGGCGCTTGCCGCGGGCAACATTCTTTGCCAGACCGGGAGGAAGTCTCTGGTCGGTCGGCGGCTGTGCCGGCGGCAGGGCGATGATGTTATCGGCATGGCGAAGCAGAATGCCCTTTTCTGGTATCGAAATCTGTACCTTCAGCCAGGGCTCTTTTTCACTGCCGGTCTCACGGTAATATTGAGGATTCTGCTGCCGGTAAGCCGGGTTGCCGGCCTTCTTTTTTCCGGGTTTTGCCGTGACGGCATCAGCTGCACCCAGGGTTACCAGAAGGGCGAGAAAAATACTCAAAGATCTTTTCATACTTGTCTCCTTATTGTTGTCTTATTAAATCAGAAGGGAAATTCGTTTTCGGCTTTGGGGGCGAGTTTTTCCTGCTCTGGCAGAGTGATTGTCGTCTGCTCTGCCACTGCTTTGACGATAATGGCTTTATCTGGCCTTACCGGGCAGATGTGTTCGCAACTGCCGCAGCCGATGCATATCGACGGGTCGGTCTGCGGGATCATCAGATTGTTGCGGTAAGGCACCATGCGCACCGCCTGGGTCGGGCAGTGTTCAGCGCAGGCGCCGCAGTCGGTACCGTTGGTTTCGACGACGCAGAGATTCTGCTTATAAACCACTTCACCAATTTTGAGAAATTTTTTGTGTTCGGCCATTATTGGCTTGATGGCCATTACCGGGCAGATCTGCGAACAGAGATTACAGTTCTGCTCGCACATGCCGAGATCGAAAACCAGTGATGGCTGCTGCAGACTGCGTAGCCCGGTGCCGGGTGAAGATGGCCTGATAACCGATGAAGGGCAGGCGGCGACACAGAGGTGACACGAAATGCAGCGACTGCTGAAATCTTTGTGATTACCGGCGCCTGGTGGCAGAATCGTATCTGCAGCTGCTGCCGACTGGAATCTGACCGGCAGAAAATACCCGGCGGCAGCCGCTGCCAGACCGCCGACAAAAGCCCGGCGGCCACTGGAGGCTGGTATGACAGACACCGGGGCAGCATCTGATGTGTCTGAAAAGTTTGCAGCAATAGAAGCACTGCTGTTGCCGGCGGTTTTAAGAACGAGGCCGTTGAGCCGACAGGTGTCGAGGCAGTTGAAACAGGCGATACAGCGAGAGTTATCGATCGTCTTTGTGGCGGCATCGATGCAGCCGGCTTTGCAGGTTTTCGCACAGACCCCACAACTGACGCACTTTTCGGGGTCAATGACGACCTTTACCATTGAGTGACCGGCAACCAGACGCAATACCGCCCCGACGGGGCAGAGCGAATTGCAGTAGACGCGCCCCCAGCGAAAGCACAGAAAGAACAGCAGCAGGGCCATGCCCGCTACTATTGCGGTGCCGGTTGCATCGAATGGCTTGAAAGAAGCCATGCCCAGCCAGTTGACACTGTCGCCGAAAAATGAACTTTTATATTTGAAGAGAAACGCCGCAAACGGCTGAAAAATGCCGGCCAGAATGCGCCCGCCGGCGGCGAAAGGCTCTAATAAAGCGGTCGGCAGCATATACCCGGCCAGCCAGGTGCCGCCAACCAGGGCGGCAATGATCGCATGCAACCAGGCGAGAGACGGCAGAGTGCGGTAGCCTGATCTGTCGATCAGCCGGCGCAGACGCAGCATCAGATCCTGGATCAGGCCGAGCGGACAGATGATCGAGCAGTAAACCCTGCCGAATATCGCCGTCAACAGCAAAACCCCGACAATTACGGCGACAGACGACCACATGAAAGGCCCGGTAAGTGCCGGTGCGAATTGTGGTAGCCCGACCGCCGCCAGCATGCTGCCAAAACTGTCGAACCTGACAAAAATCAGAACGAAAGCAACAAACACCGCCAGCGCCAGAAACTGGCGGGCTCTTTTTAAATAAGGCATTTCAGTTAACCCGGTTTACAAGGTCAGACGCTCGATACGCAGTTTGTCGAGCGTGTTGATGCCAGTGCCATGCTCAGCCGCTTTGGCTATATAAGCCACTTCCTGCTGGTCGACTTCGAGAATTCTGGCGGCAGCTGCGTCTATGGCAACCATGTCGGTCGACAGCAGCAGCATTTTGCGGGTGACCAGATCATCGGTCGACACACCGCGCGGTCCGTTACGCATCATGACATTATAGGCGTCAATGACGTTAAGGGTCGGCTTTTTCGCAATTGTGGTGAAATCGGCGATGCACTGGTGCAGGTCGTTGCTGTGATAGTAGCGTCGGTCGAAAATGACACCCATAAGATTCTTCATGGCGGCGGTCATTCTTGCGCCACCGTGATGCTTCAAAATAGGAACATTGATGATCACATCACTGTCGAGCCAGGCCTGATGCACAGCTGTTTTTTTGAGAACCTTGCCGGCCGGCACATCAAGCGGAGTGAAATAGCTCTCTTCGTGCGCCATCAGCATTTTGCCACCGGCCTCTTTGACTGCAGTCTCGATGCCGCTGTTGCCATAGCAGGCCTGCCAGTGGTTGCAGGTGTTGTCAAAAACCCTGACTTCTGACGCGCCGGCTTTGAGACAAAGCTCGACAATCCGCTTCACCAGCTCAGGCGAAGTGTTGGCACCTTCTTCGGGTTTTTTGTCCCAGCCGATGTTCGGCTTGACAAGAACCTTCTGCCCCTGTTTTACAAAACGCTCGATACCACCGGCTGCTGCAATCGCCCGGTCAAACATTGCTGCCGGAGTGCCGCCAGCGACGCCGATAAGATCAGGGAACCCGCCAGTGGTTGCAGCAGCTGCTGCAACCGGTTCTTCGGCGGCAAGTGCCAGAGGAAACTTCAGGTTGTATGAAGCCGCTATCGTCGACAAGAGAGCGATAAATTTTCTTCTGTCCATGGTGCCTCCCCGTAATATTCGCTGTGTCAGCAGAAGGGAAAAAAGGCGCAGCAAAAGACCTTACACAGTAAATGATATATTCCACCGGCGACGTTAGTCAAACGAAAGATGTTTTTCATTCGCCGCCTCTCTGTTATCATCAAGCATGCACAAAACACATTTGAAGTTTCTTTGCTTTATCCCCGTCGATTAAGAATTGCGAAGGCGAGAAGACGGGATTGCTTTTTCGGAAGCTTGTGAGCGAAGCGAATCGCTGTAGAAAAAGCAACCCGGCTGATAGGCCGAAGCTGCAGAATATATATGTGCTTATGTAATGATTCTCGGTCAGGTGTTGCTGATGCTGCAGGGTGAACACAAAGACGGCTCGTTCGTCGAGCATCTCGAAGAACTGCGCTGGGCGATCATCAGGTCGCTGATCAGCGTTGTTGTGCTTTTTCCGCTGGCTTTCTATTTTTCTGACGATCTGACAGCACTGCTTGTCGGCAGATTCTGCCCGCCCGGTCTCAAGCTGCGCTACTTCTCGCCGGTAGAACCTCTGCTGGTGCAGCTGAAAATGGCGATGTACCTGGCGATTATCGTCGCGGCACCCTATATTCTCAAACAGGTCTGGGGTTTCGTCGCTCCCGGCCTTTACCTCAGGGAAAGGCGTCTCGCTGGCGGGCTGCTGCTGGCCAGCTGCCTGCTGTTCATTGTCGGCGGCGCCTTCGCGATGATACTGATTCTGCCGTTGGTTATGAGCTTCTCTGCCGGGTTTCAAAGCGCCTGGCTCGAACCGTCGATCGGTTTTGAGCAGTTCGTCAATCTTACCGGCCTTCTCGCCATCAGCTTCGGTGCCATGTTTCAATGCCCGGCCGCAGTTTTCATTCTGATTCGAACCGGTATCGTCAGTTATGAAAAGCTGGCATCGCTGCGCGCGGTCATTATCGTTGTGATTTTTATTCTTTCAGCCATTCTTACGCCACCAGACGCAGTCAGTCAGCTGTTGATGGGTATTCCGACCTGGCTGCTTTTCGAGCTCGGTCTGTTGCTTGCCCGCTTCGCCGCACCCCGCGGCAGCTGAGTTTTGCGCCGGGCGGCGAAATTGTGTATATTGACAAATAAATCGCCCTGATGGAGATGGATAATGCTTGAAGTCATGCTCAATGAGCTGCCGCGCAAACTTTCACCGTTCGATGCCGTCGAACAGTGCTATCAGGACCAGCTGCGCTTCGTCTGCGCCCGCCTGAAAGAAGATGTTTCGGTATTGATACGCTGCGAAAAGCAGATAATTCCGTATCTGCAGACGATTCTTAAACGCCGTCTGGCGGCCGATGGCAAGAGTATCGGCATTATCGACGGCCGCGAAACCGCCGAAAATCAGCAGGGCCCTGGCACTCGTCTCAGCCGCATCGTAGCGCAGCTGCGCGATCTGGTGAATAATACCGAACCCAATAAGGTTTTCTTTCTGCCGTATCTCGATATCATCACCTCGATGCTGCCGGGCGGCCTGACCATGGAAGCCCGCGAAATCATGACCACCATTCACGAAAACCCGATGCTGAACCTGGTGGCCTTCGAAGACCCTGATTTTACACTGCCTGAGCTGATTTCTCAGGCTTTTCCGGCCCGCTGTGAAATGCTCGGCATCGCTCGTAATCGCATTGCAAGCCTGGTTACCGAAATCGAGGCGCGCAAATTTGCTGTCGACAAAATCAACCTGATGGGTATGTTTAAATTCGTATCAGGTCTGAATCCGGTTAAATTTCGCGAGATCATGGGTATCTTTTCGCGCAAGGCCGATTATGACCCGACCGTAAAAGACATGCTGCCGAACTATATGCGCGAACTTCGCGATTATACCGCCTGTGGCGGCGTCTCTCTCTCAGAAATCGAGTTGAGCCGCGACATTGCCGGTTACGACAAAGTTAAAAAGCAGATTCGCGAGAATGTGCTCAATCTGTTGCAGGCTACCGCCGCGATGACCGATGAGAACGCCATTCGCAAAATAGAATCGATCATTCCGCGTGGTCTGATTTTTCATGGCCCGCCCGGCACCGGTAAAACTCTTTTCGCCAAAGGCATCGCCGAAGCGTTGAATGCGGCAATCTATATCGTCAGCGGCCCGGAACTGAAATCAAAATGGGTAGGCGAGGGCGAAGCCAATATTCGCCGCCTGTTTGCCAGAGCCAGAGCTACCGCTCCGTCGGTAATCGTTTTCGATGAACTTGATTCGATTGCTCAGGCCCGCAGTGCCAACGCTTCTGACGGTGGCTCGCAGGCGGCGCATTCGATGGTCAATCAGCTTCTCACCGAAATGGACGGCTTTCGCAAGGAACAGATGGTGCTGATCATCGGTACCACAAACTTCGTCGACAGCCTTGACCCGGCGTTTCTTCGCCCTGGCCGCTTCGAATACCAGATAGAGATTCCATACCCCGAATGGGAAGACCGTCGTGCCATTCTTGCTCTTTACAACAAAAAGTTCGAAACCGGCATGACTGATGCCCAGGTTGATCGCCTCGCCGGCTGGACCGGCCGCTCGACCGACCTTGGCACCCCGCACACCGGCGACCATCTCAGTGCTCTGATCAAGGGGCTGAAGCGCTATCTGATCAATCACCAGAAAGATACTGCTGATGAAGAAACGATGCAGGCCTGGTTGAACAGCCTGGTAGAAAAGGCGCAGCTGTCTGACAACGAAGAAAAAGTAGTCGCCACACACGAGGCCGGGCATGCCCTGATGTTCTTTCTTTACGGGCGTCAGAGTGAAATAACCCGTATCACCCTCGAAACCGGTGGCAGCGATGCCCTCGGTTTCGTCGAATCGGTTACGCGACGGCCATACTTTTATACCGAAGGGCGCCTGCGCAGCGAGATCGGCATTTCGCTCGGCGGTTATGCCGCAGAACGCCTGATATTCGGCGAAGTTTCGACCGGTGCCTCACAGGACCTGCGCAAGGCAACCGCCATTGCCACCGACATGGCAACCGTCTACGGCATGGCCGGAACCCCGCGCGAATTCACTTTCCAGAACAACCGGCCCGACCCGTATTATCTGCCGCAACTGTCACCGCAGATCAACCGGATCATCGACGAGGTTTATAAAGACGTCTGCAACTTCATCGAAAAGAATCGTGGCAAACTCACTGAACTGGTAGTAAAATTACAGAAGCAGCGGACGCTGCAGCGCGAAGAAGTCGAAGCAATCTTTTCACCTGAGAGCCTGCAGAAATGAGCAAAACTGAACGCTATCTGAAAATGCGCACGCCGGCAGACCTGCTGACGGTGCGTTATTTTTCGAGCAGCGGTCAGCTGAAGGGCCAGTTCGTGCAGGAACAGGACCCGCCCTGGACAATCTGGTGGCAGGTTCCTGGTGATCAGGGCCTGATCGGGCGCCTCGGCAACATGATCAGCGGTTCGATCGAAGCCCCCGAAAAAGTCTGGGAAGAAGGCAAGCCAGGCAGCAAACTGCGCGAGATATCCTGGCTCGACCTGTTTCGCAAAGCCGTCATCAGGCAAGAACCGACCCGGCAGGTAACCGATGAGGTCATTCTGCTGACTTCTGACCGCGAAACCTTTTTCGCTGCCGTTAAAAAGCATTTCGTTCTGCAGCAGGGGCAATATGAATTTGCGGTTCTCGAAACTGGCGGCCGCGAATATTTTCTTTTAAAAATCAACAATCCGTCGCTGTGGGTTTTCAATACCCTCGATCAGAGCGGTTTTACCTGGTTCAACCTGCTGCCCGGCCATTCGGGCATTTACATGGAAGCCGGCTGGCGCATTCACGACATTTCTGGTGCCGAATGTTTCAACCAGTTCAAGATCGTCGACGGCGGCATTCTCGTCATTCAGAAAGACGGGCGGTTGCTCAGTCTTAAGCCAGCCTGGAAAAAGGGTGACAGCATTATCAAAATCGAGACCGGTCGTATCGATATTCCGCAGAAGAATACTGATGCCGAAATCGTTATCAAACCGGGCCTGCGCAAAACTGACCGCCATCAGCTGCCGGTTTTCTGGAAAATCGATGATCTTAACCGGCTCAAGGCGATTCTGGCGAATGAGTCGCTCGAACAGTTTCGCAATTACCGCAGCTGGAACTGTGCCGACGGGCGCATGTTCATCATGGCCCGTGATCAGCGTGCCGACCGTGCGATTGCCAGTATTCTCTCAGATGCTTTCCCTGCCTTTGCCGAGGTCGAAGAGCGGGTGATGGTGCCGCTCGGGCATCTGCTGACACCGCGCCTTTCATCTGAACGTCTGCATACTTTTTTCGGGGCGCCGTTGCATGATTACCTCTGTTTTGAGAAAGATGCGGGTGTCATCGAGAGCACACTGCTGGCAGAAAAGGACATGCTGACCGTCGAGGATTTTGTCGCACTTGAGATAGAGCGGGCCGCAGGGCGGGCCGAGACAATTCAACCGGGCTGGAAATTCGAGTTCAAGGAACTCAAAAAAAAAAAGCAGCTGATTGAGATTGAGGTGAATCCGCAGCCTTTCGAGCGGCTCAAAGCCCAGAAAGAGGGCGGCGAAGTTCTCGAGGGCGTTACCGGCGCCGCCGGCCCGAGTCGTAATCACACCCGGCTGAATCTTGAAAATGTTCCCCAGCTTGGCGATTCAGAGATAGCAGCCCTGAAGCTGCAGTTGCTCGACGTTGACCGACTGCTCAATTCGAACCCGACCCGTGCCGACCTCTGGGAGCAACGTTCCGAACTGGCCAGACGCATGCGCATGCGCGCTTCAGCATTGGCGTCAATGATGAATTTAGCCGTTCTCAAAGGCAATATCGAACTACTTGTCGATTGCCTCTTTGAGTTCTGCCGCGAACGCCCGGAGCTGGCAGCTCTGCTCAAACCTTCGATAAGCGAAGTCGAAAAGGGGCGCCTGCTTTCGGTCATCAGAGACGAAAAAATATACAGCGAGTTCCATTATGGTCTGCTGCTGGTTTTTGGTGCGCGTTTCAACGACCCTGATATTTTTTCGCAGGCGATAGCGGGCATGAAAATCGGCTTTTCAGGCGAAAAACGCTGCTTTTTCAACTTCACTGAGACCCGGGTTGCTTCGGGCGGCGGCATGAACGTTGAAAACCGGGTCGAATTGCTCACCGAAAAAGATTATCCGCGTATTAAAATGAATGTGACCAAGTTTCTGCAGCAGGTCGACTGTTGCAGGAGCTACAGTGCAACTTCTGCAGTCAGAACGCAGCTGCATAAAATATTATCAGTGCACCTCAGCCCGCAGTCGGCCTGGAGCCTGCTTGGAAACACCGGCACCCCGCCTTCGGGAGGTCGCCAGGAACAGGATTCGGCTTATGCTGCTCACCGCAGGCAGATGCGGGCCATGGCTGTTGGAGAATATTTTGTCGACCTGATCACAGAATGGCCCGGTTCTCTTAATGACGGTAAACTCGACCCGGAAGTGTCTCGCTGGCTGAAGCTTTTCACAATGGAGAAAATACGTGAGACGCCGCTGCGCGATTTCTTTACCGGCGAACTTTACCGGCCGCCTTTCATGTTGAACAGAAAAGACGAAGAAACTCTTGAAAACGGCATGGTTAAACGTTGTCAATGGCTGAAAAGTCTCAGTCAGACTGAATTTCCTGAGCTGTCAGATGGCAAGCCTGTGGCGCGGGCGTTCTTTAAAAGATTTGGGGACGGCTTTAAGGACTGGTCAGATTTCTTCAAAGCCGCTTTAAAAAGCGATGACTTTGTCATGAAGGCGAAAGCGCAGCGTCTGCTGCTGCTTATGGTTTCTGAATATGGTCCGCACCAGGCTTTTGCCGATTTTATCGAAACGCCGCAGATTGCCGCCCGCAGAGACGAGGTCTGGAACATCTATCGTCTGACCATGTATTGCGACATGTTCAGGCTTTGTCTGGCCTATCGCCGGCCGATTGACGAACAGCGCCTTTTTGATATGCTGCTGAACCGTATTCCGAGGCCTCCCCAGGGCTGGGAAGACTTCATCGGCTCGGCTGAATGGATCATCATGTGTCTGCTGCTGACCAACTCGCCAAAACGGCGTTTTCAGCTCGATGATCTGCTTAACCGTTCGATGCGCTGGCTTGAACAGGCCGGTAGAACGCACGATTCAGATGTTTTTGCCCAGGTCATGACCGTGATGAGCTTTCTCAGCATTGGCGTGCTTGCCGATCTGGTGCCCGAAAAGCTCGAAATGCACCAGTTGCTCGAGAAACGCCGTGTTTTCTGGATACAACACGCTTTCAACCTTGCCGCTCAGGGTGAGAAGGCCTTTATCACCTGGCAGAAGGCCTGCGGAATTTAGGAAAATTGACAGGAGAAGAGCATGAATTATCAAACTCAGGATACAGATCAGATCAATGCTGCAAGGGGCCGTATCGTCGACTATTATACCAGGCTCAACGATTTTTTTCTCAAACGCTCTGAACTGCTGAAACTGATGATGGTGGCCGCCGCTGCCCAGGAGCCGATGCTGTTTATCGGCAGACCCGGTACAGCCAAGTCACTGCTGGTTTCAGTTTTCTGTCAGGGTATGGGCATGAAGCAGGATGAATACTTCGAATACATGCTCACCAAATTCACCGAACCCAGCGAAATCATGGGGCCGGTCGATATTCAGGAACTGAAGTCAGGTCGTTATCTGCGCAAGGTCGAAGGGCATCTGCCGACCTCGAAGATCGCCTTTCTCGACGAAATTTTCAAAGCCAATTCGGCGATTCTCAACGTGCTGCTCACCGTCATCAATGAGCGCAAATATTACCAGGAGGGTCGCCCGCTGCCGGTACCGCTCGTCTGTATGTTCGCTGCCAGCAACGAAATTCCTGATTTCGGCGAGTTCGATGCTCTCAAAGACCGTTTTATCATCAAGGCCGAAACTCTGCCGGTGCGCGATACCTGCTTTTATGAACTGATCCGTTCGGGTGTTGCTTTCGAAAGCCGCACCCACAACCGCGAAAAACCATGGAAATCTGACTGCACCCTCGATGATTTTGTCTTGATTCATGATTACGTCGTCAGCACGGTTCTGCCAAAGGCCATCGAACGCGAAGACAAGGTTCTGCTCGGTGATGAACGTATCACGACAGCTTTCAAGGCTCTCATTTCGGTTCTGGCTGATGAATTGAAGGTCGAAATAACTGACCGCAAGCTGATCAAACTTTATAAGCTCATTCTGACGCAGGCTTTCATTTTCAATGGCGGCAATGTGACGCGCGAAGAGCTCAAGATCCTCTGCTACTGCGGCAACAATTTCTCCGACGTGCGCAAAATCAAGGATTATATCGAAGAACGTCTTGCCAATCTCGACTGACAGGGGCCAATATGCGATTTTTACTTCCTGATCAGATTGCCTTCTGGTATCGCCAGTCGCTGCAGAAGTCAGGTTACAAAGAAGTTTTCGCCTTCGTGCGCGACTTCTGGAAAGACCTGGTGCGCCGCGGCAGCCATGCGGTGCCGCCTGGTTTCGTTGCCAGGCTGATGGGCAGGTTTCTTTCGATTCCGGTCGGTGAACGCCTTGCCGGGCATGTCGGTTTTGCCGCTGAAAATGAATATCTCGATGCCATCTGCCATGCCGAAGGGGCTGACCGGCTCGAAGGTATCTTTCTGCTGACCGGTGCCGACCGTGATACGGCGTTGGCGCAGGGTATTTTTCAGCAGATCATCGAGCGGCTGCCCCCGTTTCAGCATTCTGAAATCGCTTTTGCCGACAGCGAGCTCGAAAAATCGTTTTCGATCGAGCACGCCGTTTCGGCCGGATTTGACGTCGATCAGGCCCTGAATGACATCTATGCCAACGCTGCCGGTCAGTTCAAACGCAGTGATTTCAGGTTCTATGCTGACGATATTTTTGAAATCGGGCACCCGGGCCTGTTTATCAGAGCTGCCGACCGTCTGTTCTTCAGGCGTATGACGCGTGCGATGAAAGGCATGGCCTTCTGGACCCGCAGCGTCTTCACACTGAAGGAAGAGAGCTCCTGGGTCGTGGCAAAATACGGCGAACCCCAGACCCTGCCGCTTGGCGGTTATGATGAACTGACCAACAAGGGCACCCTGTCTTCGATCGTGCCGTCTGAACTCGCCTACATCGACGACAGCATGCAGTTCGATCTTTTTGATTACAAGTTCATCGAAAACCAGCTGATGTATTTTAAACGCGACTCGGGCGCGGTTTTTCGCATTCGCCGCGATATTGTCGTCAGGGTGACCCTGACCGAGTTTTTCGAGCACGAACGGCATCTTGGCCTGCTGTTCGGCTGGGTATTCAACTTTGCCGAAAAGCTGATCGAAACCTTTGTCAAAGACATGGTCAATGTCATCATTGTTCTCGACGGCTACGAGCCTTCATCGTTAAAGGATGCCGGAGAATTCTTCACGCATTTTCTGCGCGAAAAGATGCTCGACAAGCGTATTATGCTGCTTGCCGGGCGAAAAGCTGCGGTCACTCTGCCTGAAAAACTGCGTGCCAACGCCCAGACCTGGTATTTTGCGGCAAAGGATGAGCCCGGGCAGAAATCGGTGCGTTTCGTGTTTCCGCAGACCGACGAGTTTGCTGCAACCAAAGGCGATGAGCAGGAAAAAATTCTTGGTGAACTGATCAACGAAGCGATAGACGGGATGGTTAAAGGTGCGGATAGCCAGATTTGAAGCAAAAACAGCTGTTGAAGGCCCGGGTGAACGCTCTGCCCTGTGGCTGCAGGGGTGTTCGCTAAAATGCCCCGGCTGCTGCAACCCAGAATTGCAGCAGTTCGGCAGCGGGCAGAACCTCTCTGTCGAAGAGATCGCCGGCCAGATTCTTGCGGCCCGGGCTGAAGGTCTGACTTTGCTCGGCGGCGAGCCACTCGATCAGGCCGGAGAGCTGCTGCAGCTGCTGCAGTTACTTCGTCAGAGCGGTTATTGCGGCATCATCATGTTCTCGGGTTACACCTGGGCCGAAATTGAAGCTGATGCAGACAGAAAAAGCGTCGCCGGCCTCTGCGATCTGGTAATTGCCGGGCGCTTCGAGCGGCAGTTTTCCCCGGGCAGCCGTCGCTGGATCGGCAGCGATAACCAGACGCTGCATTTTATCAGTGATTACTACGCCTGGTTGCGCCAACAGTGGCCGGCAAATGTTCGCGAAATTGAGATTTTTATCAGAGATGGTGTCATAATGGTCAATGGCAGCCCTCTCGACGCTGACCATGAAATCAGCCGCATGCTCTGTGGGCATGCCATATTGCCTTGAGCGGAGGAAGCAGATGCGAAAATTCATTCTTGATTTTGAATTCAACGAAAAAAACGGAGAAACCCGTATTGTAGTTGATTTTAACGACCCCTCGATGTCGAATATTGAGATCAACGAAGCGATTCGCAGCGGTGAACTGCTTGAAGAGGTCCTTAAAGAGGCTGCCGGCATATTTGGCGAGAATGTTGCAAACCGTGTCAGAAACGGTGAAATTGCCGCCGTCTGTCTCGATCATCACCCTGAACTGCGCAGCTGTGACGGGGCGATTCTGATCAATCAGCAGATCGATACAAAAAAGGAGATCAAGCAGTGAAGGTCGAGCTCTGCCCTGAAGACATGCTGCTCGAATACGTAGAAAACCGCCTGAGCGGCAAGTTCGATGCGGTAATCAGGCATGAGCAGTATCTCAAGCACCTGCCGCACGACTTTGAGCCTTCAGAAGAATTCGCTGCCCGCTGGCAGAAAATGGTTTCGGCAGCAGTTAAGCGGTTTATCTCGTCGACTTTCGGGTTGCGGGGCTTTCTTTTCGAAGTTAACGGCTATACAAAACGCTTTTCGCCGGCCGATGCAGACTTCTGGCAGGGTCTTGAATTCAGGTTCTCGCACCGTGGCGCCGAAAGACTGTATGAGCAGATGCTGCGGCGTGTCACCAGTGAAGAGCCGCTTTTTCCGGTCGCTTTGCCGGCTGATGCTCTGTTGATAAGTGTCTGCCACAACGACTTTTCATTGTATTCATTTCCGTGGCTGGCCAAGAATTCGGCGAACTGGCTGATCAAGGCCTGTCATATCGCCTGGCAGCGGGTAACGCCAAATCATGTCGACTGGCAGTGCTTTTTTAACGAACCTGCTGGTGTCGAACTGCCATTGCGCGAGTTTCTGGTCGAAAGGGCTGCAGATTATCTCGCTGCGGTCAACACTCTGGTTAAATCACAGTTTCCGGCAGCCCTGTTTGGGCACACACCCAGACCATGCCGCTGTATCGAAGTGACGCTCGATCAGCGCCAGATAAGTCTGCCCAACGTTTTTGCCTTTGTCGGAAACTTTGTCGCTTCGGTGCGCAGGGCTGTTGCCTACTGGTCTGGCGAGGGCTGTGTCTGTATCGATGACGAAAAATTCATTGCCGGGGCACCGAAAGCCTATGGCCTCGATCTTGAATTCGAAGCCTTCAACAAAGGGGTCGCCGGCATTGTCGAAAATATGAACGAACAGGAGCAGATTTATGAGTCGCTCATACGCAATTAGAATACCGATCGAAGTTCTTCTTTCCGAGAATCTGCGTAACCGTCTTGCTGATTTTCGCCTCAATTTTCCGCTGCTCGACATTCTGCCACCCGAACGCATGCAGGAAATGCTGAAAAAGCGCCTGAT
>JAKQKW010000203.1 GCA_029560455.1 Candidatus Rifleibacteriota bacterium | reverse complement strand
TATCCCTGATTGGAACAATGCCGAGATGGAAAAATTTGTCATCAACGAAACAAAAGTTCCCTCGGGCACGACCACAACCATGATTCGCAGAATAGCTCTGGTAAGTTTCGCGCGCCTTGCAGAAGAGCAGGGTTGGTGGGCAGGTGAACAGGCCCGGGCAGTGTTGTCAGGAAAACCGATTTCAGAAATTGCCATGACAAAAAATGTGCGGTCTGTGAAGTATGTGCATACTGAACTGATGAAAAGGCTTTCTATCAAGATACCTACGTCACTGATTGATTCCTCATTTTTTATAGATGACGGTAAAGCTCAATGAAATTCAGACTGTCAATTGTCGGAGCGCTGGCACTTGTTGTTTCGCTTGCCATGGTTCTGTTAATAATGGTGACAACAGTATTTGCCTATTTCAACCTGACTGAAATTATTTCCTCAAGCCAGGAAAAAATTTACGCGCAGCGGGCAGAGGCTGTTCTCGCGCTTCTGCAAAGACGTTACGACCGTTTGATACAAACAGGAATGCCTGAAGTTTATGAAGATGATTTTAAAAAGCAGGCTATTCTGGAGCTGGAAGGGTTATTCCTGGCAAATTCTGCCAATACAAAGAGTGCCCCTATACTCTTTTCAAAAACCGGTCAGACAATTGTGGCAGACGGAAGGCATGCTCCTGAGTCATTGTCATCTATCTGGCACGAGCTTTCCGGAGTCGAATCTACCGGTCGATTAAGCCGTACGATTAATGGAACGTGGATATACGCAGCCCTCTTCAGGCCATGGGGCTGGACACTATGTTATGCAGTTTCCGAGCAGGAGAAGTATTCTGACAGAACAGCGTTTTTTCTTGTACTGCTTCCGGTTATGCTCTTGATTACCGTTTTTTTTATTTTTGTAACCGTTGTAATCGTTAAACGCATTATTGCTCCAATCGCTTTACTGACACAGGCATCGAATTCCATTGCCGCCGGCGACCTGTCGGTGAAAATATCGACTTCCGGCATAGGCGAACTGGCTTTGCTGGCGCACAATTTTGCATCGATGCGCGACGCGATTCAATCTCAGATGGCTGAGTTGAAACAGCGTGAAGAACGCCTTCTGCAGATTACCAACAATATGACCGATGTGGTCTACACAGTTGATCTCGATCTTAATACAATCTATGTCAGTCCATCTGTAGAGCGGCTTCTGGGTTTCACGCCCGAAGAATACAGAAAGCGTTCACCGCGGGAACGCTATACCCCTGAAAGTCTTCACATTATCAGTGAGATATTGGCACAGGAAATAGCCTTGGAGTCAGACCCATCGGCCGACCCGAATCGCAGCCGGGTTATGGAAATAGAAGAGTATCACCGCAACGGCTCGCTGGTTACCGTGTCAAATCATGCGAAGTTCATTCGTGATTTGTCAGGCGCGCCAATTGGTTTTCAGGGTGTGACCAGAGATATTACCGAAATCCGCCGTGTTCAGAAGGAGCAGGAAAAGCTGAAAGAACGGCTTCACCAGTCACAGAAAATGGAAGCGATCGGTCAACTTGGTGGTGGAGTTGCTCACGATTTCAATAACGCGCTGGGTGGAATTATGGGTATTGCCGAGCTGCTCAGGTCTCAAAACTTCAGCAAAGATGAACAGGACGAGTTTCTTGGCATTATTATCACCACCTGTACACGAGCTGCAGACCTAACCAGAAAGCTGCTCATGTTTTCTCGAAGAGAGAGCAGGACAAATACGGTTGTCGATTGCGTCAAAATTGTCAGCGATACTGTCTCGCTGCTTGAACACACAATCAATAAAAATATTTTCGTTTCGATGGAAAACCATGCGGCTCATACGTCGATTGCCGGTGACGATTCATTGCTCCAGAACGCGTTTATGAACATGGGTATAAATGCCAGTCACGCTATGCCGAACGGCGGCAGACTGACCTTTACGCTGAAGAATCTGGAACTTGATAAAGAATACTGTGAATTCTCTCCCTTTGAAATCAAGCCGGGCGAATATCTTGAAATTGCCATTCGTGACACCGGGTGCGGCATGCCTCCTGAGGTTCTGTCGCGCATTTTCGAACCGTTTTTTACTACAAAGGAACAGGGCAAGGGCACTGGACTCGGCATGTCGGCAGTTTATGGCACGATACAGGAGCATAATGGAGCAATTACGGTCAATTCTGAAGTTGGCTCGGGAACGGTGTTTCGCGTCTACCTGCCGGTTATTGCTGAAAAGGTGCGCAGTGAAGAGCAGGCTGAACCTGTTGTTACCGGTTCTGGCACGGTGCTGGTGATCGATGACGAAGAGTTGATAAGGTTTATAGCTTCATCAATTTTGAAGTCGCTTGGCTACCGGGTTATCGTTGCTGATAACGGTCTTGAGGGTGTCAATATATTCCGTGAGATGTCTGGGCAGATTGATCTGATAATTCTGGATATGATTATGCCGGTCATGGGAGGCCGGGAGGCATTTTCCAGACTGCGCGAGATTCGTTCAGACATTCCCATCATTATTGCTTCAGGCTTTGCCAAAGAAGAAGATATGACAGAACTGAACAAGCTTGGAGTGAACGGGTTTCTGAACAAGCCTTTTCGGAAAGTGGAATTGGCGGGGATAGTAGGAAAATCAGTCGGGCGCAAGGATACATCTTTTTAATCACAGCATCGGAGAAAATAATGATCAGCACCGAAAACCTGGGCCTCAGTTTTGGCGGCAACAAGCTTTTTGCAGGGGTAAACATCAAGTTTCTCCCCGGAAACTGCTACGGCTTGATTGGGGCCAACGGCTCAGGCAAATCAACATTCCTGAAAATACTCTCAGGCGAAATCACCAATTATTCCGGAAACGTAAACATAACCCCCGGTGAGCGCATCGCCACTCTCAAGCAGAATCACTTTGCCTATGAAGATACCCAGGTTCTGCAGGTCGTTCTCATGGGCTACCCGGAACTTTATGCCGTGATGCAGGAAAAAGAGAAGCTTTATGAGAAAACCGATTTTTCTGAAGCTGACGGTGTGCGTGCGAGCGAGCTCGAAAGCCTGTGTGCCGAAATGAACGGCTGGGAAGCGGAATCGAACGCTGCCGTTCTGTTGGCCGGCCTGGGCATTAAAACCGAGCTTCATAATCTGCTGATGCGCGAACTGACCGGCTCAGAAAAGGTTAAGGTGCTGCTGGCACAGGCTTTGTTCGGCGATCCTGACATTCTGCTTCTCGACGAGCCAACCAACCACCTCGACGCCGCCGCAATCCGCTGGGTCGAAAATTTTCTGGTCAATTGCGATAAAACGGTCATCGTGGTTTCGCACGATCGCCACTTTCTTAATCACGTCTGCTCGCACATGGCTGATATCGATTACGGTAATATCACCCTTTACACCGGCAACTATGACTTCTGGAGCGAATCAAGCCAGCTGGCGCTGAAACTGCAGCAGGATCAGAACAAGAAGCTTGCCGAAAAAGCCGAAGAGTTGAAAGCCTTTATTGCCAGATTCAGCGCCAATAAATCAAAATCATCGCAGGCAACCTCGCGGCGCAAACAGCTCGAAAAGCTGAACCTTGAAGACATCAAACCGTCTTCGCGCCGTTACCCTTTCATTGCCTTCAAACCCGAGCGAGAAGCCGGCGATCAGCTTCTGCGCGTTCAGGGCCTGACAAAAACCATCGATGGCAACAGGGTTCTCAACAATGTGACTTTTACGGTCCATAAAAATGACCGGATCGTCTTTGTCGGCAGCAATGAACTGGCTGCCACCACCCTTTTCAAGATACTGGCCGGTGAAATGGAGCCTGATGCGGGGTCGTTCAACTGGGGCGTTACCACTTCCCAGTCGTATTTTCCAAAAGACAACTCGGCTTTCTTCAGCGACAGCACCCTGAATCTGGTCGAATGGCTGCGGCAGTATTCCAAAGATAAAAACGACAGCTTTGTTCGCGGTTTTCTTGGCCGCATGCTTTTTTCAGGCGAAGAAGGTCTGAAAATGACGAACGTTTTATCAGGCGGGGAAAGGGTTCGCTGTATGCTCGCCAGAATGATGCTGAGCAGTGCCAACGTGCTGCTGCTCGACGGGCCGACCAATCATCTCGATCTCGAATCGATTACAGCGCTGAATAACGGGCTGATGAAGTTCACCGGTACCATTTTATTCACCTCGCAGGATCTGCAGTTCAACGAAACTATCGCTACCAGAGTCATTGAACTGACCCCGGCCGGCCTGATCGATTACGGCATCAGCTATGAGGAGTATTTAAAAACCCTGTAGAGCCCAACTCGTTTTTCAAGCCGCCTCAGTAGACGGTTGAGGCGGTGTTGCCGCCGCGGCCGGTCCAGTTGGTGTGGAAAAACTGCCCGCGTGGCCGATCGAGCCTTTCGTAGGTGTGAGCACCGAAGTAGTCGCGCTGGGCCTGCAGCAGATTGGCCGGCAGACGCCCGCAGCGGTAAGCGTCGTAGTAATTCAGAGCGGTGCTGAGAGCGGGTACCGGTATACCGCAGTCGATGGCGAGTTTGACGGTTTCGCGCCAGCTGATCTGAGCACGGGTGACGACCTCGCTGAAATATGGTGCCAGCAACAGGTTGGCCAGAGTCGGGTCAGCTTTGAAGGCTGCGTTGATATGCCCGAGAAAGCGGGCTCTGACAATGCAGCCACCGCGCCAGAGCAGCGCGATCTGGCCGTAGTCGAGTTGCCAGTTGAATTCATTGGCTGCGGCCCGCAGCAGCTGAAAGCCCTGGGCATACGAGCAGATCTTGGCAGCGTAAACCGCGGTCTGCAGATGCTGCAGCATTGCCTGCCGGTCGCCGCTGAAACGGAACTGTGGCCCCTGCAGGTGGCTGGCTGCCGCCAGGCGTTCTTCTTTGATCGCCGAAAGACTGCGGGCAAAGACCGCTTCGGCTATCTGCGGAATTGCGACGCCAAGGTCAAGCCCGGCCTGTGATGTCCATTTGCCGGTGCCCTTCTGGCCGGCGGTGTCGAGAATGACGTCAACCATGGGTTTGCCGGTTTCTTCATCTTTTCTGGCAAGAATTTCGGCGGTGATTTCGATCAGATAAGAATCGAGTTCGCCTTTGTTCCAGTCTGAGAAAACGCTGCTCATTTCGGCAGGTGTCATGTCGAGTGCCTGCGACATGATGTGGTAGGCTTCGCAGATCAGCTGCATGTCGCCATATTCGATGCCGTTATGAACCATTTTGACGAAATGCCCCGAGCCGTCGGGGCCAACCCATTCACAGCAGGATACGTCGCCGTCGACTTTCGCGGCGATTGCCTGAAAAATCGGTTTGATGGCTGGCCAGGCACGACTGTCGCCGCCGGGCATGATCGAAGGGCCGGTCAGGGCGCCTTCTTCACCGCCCGAAACGCCGGCGCCGACGAACAGCATGCCGGCTTCTTCGGCCTCACGGCTGCGACGCATGCTGTCGGGGTAGTGACTGTTGCCGCCATCGATAAGAATATCGCCCGGTTCGAGCAGCGGCATCAGGGCCTGCATCAGGTCATCGACCGGCTGGCCGGCCCGCACCATCATCATGATTCGCCGTGGTTTTTTCAGGCAGGCGACCATTTCTTCTAGGCTGTGGCAGCCGATAAAGTTGCGCCCTTTGCCGCGGCCGCTCATAAAGCGGTCGACCTTGTCGGTGGTGCGGTTGTAACAGGCGACGGTAAAGCCGCGGCTTTCCATGTTCAGCATCAGGTTTTCACCCATGACGGCCATGCCGATCAGGCCAATATCTGCGAGTCTGGTCATTTTTTCACCCCGGCGACAAATATCTGGTAATCTTTCTGCAGCTTTGCGTGGTAGTTGATAATCAGCGGAATGAGCCCATCGGCCGATTTTTCGAGCCAGGCCTTCATTTCGCTGCCCTTGCCAGATGCGGCATGAAAATCGGCGGTTACATAGCCGAGAACTTCAGCCAATTCGCCGATCTGCGCCGGACTCAGCGCCTGAGAATTTTCGAGCGTTTCATCCCAGGCAAAGACCTGCTTTACGAGAAAGGCTTTGCCCGCGTGTTCCATGGTGCCGAGAAACGGGTCAGTAATATGGTGGGCCCGCTTCATGGCGGCAATGGTCGTCTGCCGCTGTGTGGCAATGTCTGCGGTTGCTACGCTGCTGGTGCGCATGACTTTGAATTCGAGCAGTACGTCGTCCTGCCAGTCGGCGGTCGGGCCCTGCAGCAGGGCGTAATAGCGTTTCAGGCCGATGCTGGCGAGGCCTTTGTCATAGCGCTGGGCGATATCGAGAATCTCGATTGCTTCTTTCTGAAAGCCGCTGAGGCTACTCAGATAAGCGCCGAGGCTCGAGCTTACTGATGCCGCTTCAGCATCATCTACCGGGGCAAAGCGATCGAGATTCAGCGTGTTCGGGTTGCTTTTGGTGCTGCGTTTGCCAATGAATTTTTTGTATTTAACATCGATGCTGTCGTCGATGAAACCCTGCATGAATTCAGGAAACGGCGTCGCCGGCCAGTCAAAAACTTTGTCGTTAGCAGCTCTGGCCAGGTAGCCGGCAAAAAGCTTCTGCAGCACGGTCTGTTGCTCCGCCGGTGTCAGTTTATCTGAATAGCCGGTCAGCACGCTGACACCGAGCCTGAAGATGTCGAAGGCGAGCGGCGCTCCGTCAAAAGCTTCGTCAAGATCATCGATGACGTAATCAGGCTTTTTGCCGTCGGCGTTGAGCACCGAAAAATTGTGCATGTGCAGGTCGCCGGCGATCATGCCGATCGGCGAGGTTTTAACGAGAGCCAGTTCAGGGTTCGTCTGCAGATCGTTGTTCATGATATGCGCAGTGCCGCGCAGAAACGAAAACAGATCTTCGGCCATCGCTTCAAGTTTGTTCTGATAAAGCTCTGGCGCTGAGCTCGCCACGTCGGCGTTGAACGCATGAATCTGCTGCAGCAGGTCGGGCGCCTGCCCGGCGAACGTGGCAACAGTTAAGAAAAACTGCAGAAGCAGTGTTATAAACAGTCTGGTAGTCATTTTTCCCTCACAGAATTCAGCTTTTCACCGTTCATTATAGCCTAAACTCACATAGTTTTCGACAACCCTTTTGTCTGCCTGACGGATTGAGATTTTACATGCCTGATTTGAAAAGTGCTGTGGATTGTGGGTAGAATCTTGAAAAATGCAGCAAAGAGGTTTTTATGACGAAAGTTTCGCCGCGGGCGCAGAACTGGATAGATGAGTTGAAGATGCAGCCGCACCCCGAAGGCGGCTGGTTTGCCGAGGTTTTCAGGGCGGCGGGCATGATAGCTGCTTCGGTGCTGCCGGGGCATACCGGAGCGCGGCCATTTCTGACCTCGATTTATTTTATGCTGGTTCCGGGTGCTGTGTCGCGGTTTCACCGGTTGAAATCAGATGAAATCTGGTATCACCACGCCGGCGGCAGCCTGAGTATTCATCAGATCGACGCGGCCGGTAATTATTCGATTGCCCGGCTTGGGCGCAATCTCGCGGCTGGAGAAAAACTGCAGGTGGTTGTGCCGGCCGGAGTCTGGTTCGGCGCAACGCTGAATGGCGATGAAGAAGCCCTGGTCGGCTGCGCCGTCGCGCCCGGTTTCGATTTTGCCGATTTCGAGATGCCCGATCGCAGCGCCATGCTGGCGCTTTTTCCAGAGCACGCGCCCATTATCGAACGCCTCACCTGGGCCACGGATGAACGCAGATGAACGTGGATGGCCACGGATGAACACGGATAGACACGGATCTGATCATTAAAATTCGCTTTGTTTGCAGTTATCAATAAAGCAACGGCAATTCAGCAGGGTTCTGCGGTGTGTCTGACCAGAAATCAGAGCGTGCTGGCAATTCAGTGGTCGATGCTGTGCCAGTAGGGGTTGTTGAGGTTCTGGTTGGCAACGGCGCTCGAAATTGTGGTGGTCAGTTCGAAATAGTTGCGGCCGCCGCCGCTGTCTTTGGGGTCGGCGTCGATGGTCAGGGTGACGAGCAGCATCGGAATTTCGGGTTTGAGCGGGTGCCCGTAAAGCTCGAAGCGGGCGCCGCGGATATCGCTGAAAATCTTTTCGTTGCCGGCTTCGGTGCGCACCAGGCACTTTCTTTTGGTGTCCATGGTGTAGTTGACTTCTCCTACTTTCGGAACCCCTGAAGTTTCAGGGGTATCGTAAAGATGCCGGAAAAAGTGAATTTCGCCGTCAGAAACCAGAACCGGCACTGAATTGGCGTCTTTATTGAACGCCTTCTTCTGAATCACCGGGTTGCGAATCGCGTTTATCTTCTGGGCGAGCGTTGCATCTTTGGCGATGACCGGCGCAGCGCACCTGAAATCGCGGCGCAGATAGTTGATCGCGGTTCTCGCGCCCTGCAGTTCCTGCAGGTCGACCGAACCGCGGCTGCGCTGCATGGTGATATAGCTGAAAACCTTGTAAGACATGGTCAGCAGTGCCGAAACCAGCATCATGCCAATCATGGCTTCTACGAGCGTGAAGCCCGAACATCGACGTCTATGTGCCTGTGTTTTCATCAGTATGGCTCACTTTCGTCGAAAAGCAGAGTTGCCAGCGACAGTTTGCGCATGCGGTCGGGTTCGGCACCTATTGAATCGATTTTGTCAGGTGCTTTGCCTTCGTTCCAGTAGACGTCGACCGCCACTTTGCGCAGAAATCTTGCACCGGGGCCGCTGCTGACCGGCTCAAGTCTGATTTTGCGATAAAACCAGGCGTTGTTGTACTGCTCGGGGTAGTTTTTCGTGGCGGGCTGCCAGACCGAACTGGCGTGCATGGGTATTTTTACCGAATTGCCGGTGGCCGCATGGATCAGCGATCCTTCGAACATCTGCAGGGTAGCAGGTGTCAGCTCAGATTGCGGTGTCGACTGAATCAGCTCGATGGTTTCCTGGGCGATCTGCAGGGCGCGCAGATAATTGCCGGCCTTACTGGTTTCGACGCGGGTTGACGAGGCAAAATAGATCAGACCGCCAAAGAAGACGATACTGACCGAAAGCGCGACAATGATCTCGACGAACGAAAAAGCCCGGCGCTGCATATTTGTTTTCATCAGCCACCACCATTCCCGGTGCCGGGAAACCCGTGTAACGGAGGTGTTTCAGGTTCAGGACCAGGTTCGCCGGTTTTCGCCCGTTCTTTCGCAGCCCGGTCTTCGGCTTCTCTAAGCTCGCGGATCCTGGCACTGGCGGCGCGTGTCACTTCCGGTGCCTGCGGCACGAGAAAATCGACCGGCAGTTTGTGAAAATCAAGGGCAAAAGGCTGATTGGCAGAGAAAAATTCTACCGGCAGGCTGTCGAACGATGGCTTGACCTGCTTGCCAGAGGCTTTGCGGGTGTCCATAAGGCGATCGAGCTCATTGTCAGAGACGGCAGTGACAGGCCCTGAGGGATCGATCCGGTCACGGTCGCCGGTTCCCTCGTCGGTGGTCAGCGATCTGAGAATTTCGGGCGCCCGGCGCGAAATCCAGGGCGCGGCGATCACAAGGGTGATGAAGAATGAAATGCCCATTACCTTGAGAAACAGGGCGCGCAGTTGTCGGTTATTCAGCATGGTAGTCGACCGCCAGCAGTGATTTGTTCTCGCCGATACTGACCCTGACCGGATAATCAGGAAAATAAAGATTCGCGTCATGCGAAATCTTGAGATGACCGCCATCAGGCAGTTTGCGCAGGTCGAAAAGGCTGTCGACGATCAGGTTGCCGTGAATATCGACGTTTTTGTCTTCGAACTCGATGCCGCCTTCTGCTGACGATGAGACAGATGAATTGTCGCTGAAACAGGTGGTGGCAGCGAGCGAAGCGTAGATTTTCGCAGTGCTTTCAGAGGTTTTGATGTAGAAGCGGCCACTCATCAGATAGATGTTGAGACGGTCTTTTTTGGGATCGAGCGGTGCCAGACTGCCAATCTGGCAGTGTCCGTCGGCGAGCACGATACGGCCTTTGCCGCGGTAATGGTTGACGCTGCTGAGATTCAGGGCTTTGCCGCCAGAATTGATGATCAGCATGACCCCGTCGAGGTCGATAACCTTTTTGCCATCGATGCTTTTGACGCGGTCGTTGAGAAACTGATCGGGGTTCTGGTAAGAATGTGAAACGGTCTGCAGGCTTTCATCAAAAGCCGGAAATACGTCATGCCCCTCGATGCCGCTTTTCACGGCGGTCGGGGTTTTGGCGGGGGTCGTGCCGGCGCCGAAAAAGAAATTGTTGATCGAGAAATGCTCGACCGGCATCGACATCAGGCGGTCGGTGCGCTTGTCGACCGGCGGGTTCAGCTGTTTGCCCGAAAAGGTTTCGGCCGGGTTCTCGTAATGCATCGGTACGACCGGAAAAGGCACGTCGAGTGAGTAACCGCCGTGCAGATTGAAGGCGACGTTCACCTGGTCGACGAAGGCGATTTTGAAGAAGCGCAGATGTACCGGCCCTTCGATATAAAGCGGAATATCACGGCCTTCACCAAAGAGCAGCGGCATTTTGCCGCCCCTGACCCGTTGCGGGTTGAAGGTTTTCATTTTGTCGAAATATTCGATTATGCCTGAATATGGGTGTTCATCGGTGAATGATTTGCCGCCGCTGCCAAAAATGCTGGTATAGTCTGAATAGCCGTAGTGATATTTCCAGTTGGCCATCAGTGAGCGCACCAGTGATCTGAAAACATCAGAGGCGGCCGGGTTGCCGCCCGCTTTCTGGTAGTCTTTGGCGATCATGTAGGGCAGTGAACCTTCGTTGAGGTCGCCCTTATGTGAATTTACTATCGCTTTGTAGATCGAAACCAGTTCGGGGGTTTTGTGAAAATCAGAGGCCGGGTTGAAAGACCCTGAAATAGTCGAAAACGGAAAAGGCGGATTGACGAAAAACATGTTATTGGCGCTGGCGGCAGCATGCTGGCTGCTGACTGTCTGAAAGGCTCCAGGCTGGTAGAAGCCGCCGAGCAGGCGTTTGTCTTCTTTAAAGTCGAGATCGAGAAGCACCGGCGGGGTCTGGGCGCTTTTCGCCCCCTGCGGAAACTCAGGGCAGGTCGGGTAAGATCGGTTGCCCAGATAGGCGAATGAGTAGCGGGTCGGGTCGTCTGGCGTTACGCCCTGCACGATGATGCGTTTCTGCGGACTGTTGAGGGTTTTGCAGTAGCTCTTAACGAACAGGGCATACTTATCGACGAACGGGTCTGCGAGGTCGACGATTTTAAGCTCGCGCCGTTCTTTAACCCTTATTTCAGCCGGGTTATCCTTGTATTTCGCCCGGCCGGTAAGTTCTATATGACCGACATAAGATGGTCTTGGGCCGTTAATACGCTCTGTGACTATTATACTTACCTGCCCTGATACTTCGCCGTTCTTGCCAAGATACTCGTCGACAAGCTTGTTGGCCTGCCCCAGTTGTGATGCTGAAAAATCGGCTTTGTAGACCGACTTTGCGCCACCGCCAGGCTTGGATTGCCAGAAACTGCGAATACGTGAGCCGATTGGGCTATTTGGGTCATTAACCTGGGCTTTGACGATGGCGAGCATTTCGTTGATGCCGGCCTGAGCGAGCAGAACCACGCGTTCCTGGTCGATTGTGCGGTTCAACTGCAGTACCGCGCCACTCTTGTGCCGGCTGAGACCGATGATCATGATCAGCATGACCAGCGCGAAAGTTATTACTAGAAAGAGAACAAAACCGCGGCGCTGGTTGAAAACAGCGATCCGGGTCGGTTTCTGCTCTGTATTCTCTTTCTGCGGCATGTTCATTTCAATTTATTGATTCCTGTTAAACCGGATTTAAACCGGTTTGGTGGCCAGGTTTGTCAGTCGGGCGCCATCATTGATTACTGCAGAAACAAAGTTGAACCGGTTCGTCGGCCCGGTCTATCAGTCGGGTTGCTTTTTCTCCAGCGATTCGCTTCGCTCACAAGCTTACGAAAAAGCAATCCCGACTTCTCCCCGTGCCTACTATTACAAACGATTCTGCTTTTGATTTGCAGTTATCAATAAACCGACTTTTTTATGCGTCTGCAAATAAGATAACATTAAACCCGCGCCGGTGTCATTGTCTCTGAACAGTTTCGCCCCGCACAACAGCATTCTGCGGCAGAATGCACGCAAAAAG
>JAKQKW010000228.1 GCA_029560455.1 Candidatus Rifleibacteriota bacterium | reverse complement strand
CCCTTTTCCATCAGATCTTTTAAAAAGCTGTCGACGGTCGGAATATTGAACAGCCATTTGTTGATCGCCTCTTTACCGACTTTTTCGGGCCTTTCGCCGGTGACTTCGTCGATAAAGTGCCGGTCGTATTCTTCTTTGTCTTCGTCGCTGAGTTTCGAGTAGGTAAGGCCTTCGCGGCTGAGTTTCGTCGACACTGCCGCCTTGTAATAATTCAGCAGATAGCCTTGATCGATGGCTTCGCCAAGGTCATAGCCGAACACCGGCCCGGTTTCTTTGGTCAGATTGAACATCTGATAGGTGTTCTTGTCGACTTCATCTCTGGGCGTCGCGGTCAGGCCGACCAGGAACGAATCAAAGTAATCGAAGATCGCTCCGAACTTCTGATAGATGCTGCGGTGCGCCTCGTCAATTACCAGCAGATCGAAATGGCCCGGCGAAAACCGTCTCTCACCGTCTTTGAATTCATCGATCAGGTTCATCATCGTGTGATAGGTCGACAGGCAGACCCTGGAAGGGTTGTCAGGCTTCGCATCTCTCAAATCAGCCGCGGGGCAGTTCGGCAAGAACTTCGTGAATGCGCCTTTGGCCTGTTTAACCAGCGAATCCCGGTCGCAGAGAAACAGCACGCGCTTGGCCCAGTTGGCTTTCTGCAGCACTTCGACCAGAGCGATGGTGAGTCTGGTTTTGCCTGAGCCGGTAGCCATAACCAGCAGAGCTCTTCTTTGATTGCCCGTCTCAAAGTGTTCGGAAACTGCTCGAATGGCAAGATGCTGATAGGGGCGTTCGACCGTTTTGCGGTTGATGGCCGGGTTGAGAATCGACTTTCGTGTTTTTCTGCGTTCTATGGCAAGCTGCAGCTCGTCTTTTTTATAGAAGCCCTGAATCTTGCGTTCCGGGTAGAAGTGGTCGTCCCAGATGTAGATTTCGTAACCGTTGGTATAAAAGATGACCGGGCGCTGGTTGAACTTCTTTTCGAGGGCGTTGGCGTAATCGAGTGCCTGGTATTTGCCGATCTTCGCATCTTTGGTGGTTTTTTTGGCTTCGATGACTGCGAGCGGCAGGCCGTTGTCGTCGAAGAGAACGTAGTCGGCAAAACCGGTGCCGGTGTAATTCTTGTTGCGGTCTACGCCATCGAGTTCGTATTCTTCTTTCAGGCCGGGGGAGCCCTTATGCCAGCCTGCTTCCTTCAGCAATACATCGATAAGCAGTTTTCTGGTTTCGGCCTCAGAATAATCATGCGTATCAGGAACAGCCTCTGCTTCAGCTTTTTTTGCTGCGATCTGGGCTTTCAGCTGCGCAATTTCTGCTTCCCGGGTTGCCACTATGGCCTGATAGGCTTCTTTATCGGCTTTTTCTGCCTCAAGGGCTTCTTTGAGCTTCTTCTCTTCGTCTTCGTGCTTTTGTTCGAGCTCAC
>JAKQKW010000169.1 GCA_029560455.1 Candidatus Rifleibacteriota bacterium | reverse complement strand
CTGGCAGTAAAAGCCAGGGCTGCAGTAAATGCCGTGTTGAAAGACGTTTACCGCGAAGCGATCAGGGAAAAAGCCGGCCAGCTCGGTTCGGTCAGCAATGTGAGTGAGTCGAGCGACGGCTCAACATTCAGAATCAGAATCGAGGTCGACGCCTGATCATTTGAAGGTGCCGAGCATTTCGATGCGGTTCTGCAGATCTTCGTCAGAGAAAACGCTGCTCTGCTGATTGCGGAAAAACAGCAGCATACCCGAAATGTCGCGGGCAAATGGCGCCAGATGCTGGTTGCCTGAGGCTGATTCGATGAATGAATCGACGGTGGTCAGTGACCCCATTTCGATATCGCGTTTGACGGTTCTGATCAGCAGATTGGCATAATGCTCGCGCATTCTGATGTTGGCGACCGAGTAATCACTGGCGGCGTTGTTAACCGCTTCGATGAAGGCGTTCATGTCGAGGTTATGGGTGCCGCGGCTGGCGTTGGCGATTGCCTCGGTAACCTCGAAGTTGAGGTCATAAATAAAGCCCGAGGCGGGCATGTAGGTGGCATCATCGATTTCTTCGGGGGCAAGCGCCATGACAACTATGTTGAGAGCGTCGTAGCTGCCGTCACAGTTCACTTCGATCGAACCGATCAGCCGGTTTTTATCGGCCGGATTAACGTCGAGGTTGAAAAAGGTTATTTTTGGCGGCTGAATGCTGGTTGAGTCCTGCAGGATGGCGGCAAGTCTGAAATATGGCTGAGTCGGGCCGATCGAACGGCGGTAACCGCTGAAAGAGATTTTCAGGCGGCTGGCCACGTTCGAAATGTCGGCAAAGATCGAGTCTGAGCCCCAGACGTAAACTGAATCGCTGACTTTCTGCGGAAAAGTCTTAACATGTTTGGTCGGCGGCAGTCTGAACTTTTTGAGTGCGCTCTGTCGATAGGCGTAGCGACCTTTGGCAAGCCGCGGGTCGTTGATGCGGTTGGCGATCGAAAAGTCGGTGAAGGTATCTGAAAAGCTGCGGTTGATACCCTTGAGAGCATTGATATAGCCGCCGATACTCTTCTTTTTGCCGGCGACGAGGGTTTTGAAAAAGCCGGAACGGCTGGCGGCATCGGGCAGGCAGTGATCGACGATGAACTGGTTCCAGAGGTAGACCTGACCGTAATCCGGCATCGGGTTCCATTTTGCCCAGTTATTCAAACTGCGGTCAGGGTCATCTTTGAGAAGCTTGTAGTGGCCAGGCGGGCGAAAACCGCAGAATACCGGGGCGATCTGCGAGCAGCCCTCGTTTACCCAGGTGACTTCGTCGCGGTCAAGATTATGGTGAATCATGTGCTGAAACTCATGGGCGACGATTTCGAGGTAATCGGAGGCTTTCGGGTCGCAGGGGTAGGTGTCGAGGTAGAGAATCTCGCGTTCGTTGCTCTTAACTTTGCTGTGGCTTTCGAACTCAGACTGCAGCATCTGGTCACCGGCAAAGAAATAGCCGGCAACGTAGCCGTCGTTGGGGTTGGTGTAGCCATCCTGGATGTCGAGCATCAGCAGGGTGATGCGTGGGTCACCATCGAGGCCGGGTTTGTTCTCGCTGCCGAAATGGCCGGTATTGACCGGGTAAATCTGCTCGTCAAACTGCTTCTGAATACGGGTAATGGCCGATTGGTCGACGGTCTGTGTGTCTTGCACGAATACATGACAATGCTTGCCGATGGCGCGCAGGGTAGCGGTTATCTGTTCGAACTTGCCGCTGGCGATGTTGTTGGTCCAGAAGGTTTCTTTCTGCCCGAGCTGTTTCGGGGCGGCTGTACGGCGCACTCTTCTGATATCGGTCTGCCCGTCGGCGTAAGCGACTCCCGCAGCGGCACCAATGCCCTGTTTCGGCAGTTCGTATTCGCGTGCGAGGATGTGGGTGGCGTCTATGCGGTGCGTCAGGTCGGCAAAAGCCGGTCGGGCGACCGTAAGGCCTGCAAAAGTCAGACCTGCGAGCAAAGACAGACCGAAAAGTTTTCTGGTGTACATTTTATTTTTCTCCGCTACCCGATAATTATACCCGAAAAACCGACATCCCGAAACCATATCCGGGCAGCAACAATAAGCAGATTTAATGGAAAAACGGCAGGCTGTCGAGGCCGGGCAGTTTTTCGCCGGTGCCTGATATACATCGGTTAATAAAGGTTGCAGATGAGTCGATAAAGGTGGCGGGTAATCTCATTTATTCAGTATTGCAGGCAAAAAATGTTAAAAACGATGCGAACTTTGTTGTTTTGCGCAATTTTGTGCGGTCTGGCGGTTTTTCTGTTTTCCAGGGCAGAGGTTTCGGCTGACGAGGTCAAAGAAGATACTTCTACGGGCTTTGTCGACCCGGCCCTGCTTGAAATCATTACGGTCGAGTTTGCCGCCGACCCATACTCGAGGGCAAATTACGACCCTTTTATCAAGATACGGGTCTTCAATAATTCGCCAGAAGTAATCACCCGTGCTTTCATCGATGTCGAGTTCACAGCTGACGAAGGTAAGCACAGACTCTTCAGCGAGCGTTTCGTGCAGATCGTCAACGGCGGCATGCGGCCTTATACGACTGCTGTCTGGCTTTTTTATCCGCGCGGTTCGAGCGCTATGGCGCTCAAGGGGTTGCCCCGCGACACCATGATTTCAGCCAGCGTTCACAAGGTTTTCTGCCCGAAAAAGAATTCACCCTGGCAGTATGAACACAAATTCAATTACCCCACCCGTCACGACTTTGCCTGGTAACAGGTAAAACCCTTCTCTCAACGGTTCTTAATAAAAAAAGCGCACTGTCGGCTGACAGTGCGCTTTTTGCTTTAATAAAGATTACTTGAGTTCGTGATAATCTTCGTGAATCGCAGCGTCGGCCTTGAGGCCAAGGAAACTGAGCAGTGAAGAAACGAGTTTGGTCTTCTGTTCGGCGTCGATGCGACTCCAGGTCTTGCTTTTGATTTCGACGAATTTGCCGATTTCGGGCTGGTTCATCGTGTCGACGTTGATGAAGAACTTGATGCCTTTGAAGAGAACATGGAATCTCAGGCGATCTTTCTGTACTTCGAAGACTGAATCGGGTCTGAAATATTCGCGATAGAAGCGCAGTGAGTTGCCGGCGGCGGCAAGATAGCGACTGCGAGAGAGCAGAATCTTGCTTTCGGGGCTGACGCCATGTTTGGTTTCTTCAATAAGAGTCAGACGCGGGCGGACATTCTTAACCGCGCCCTTCTCGTCGATCAGTTCATCTTCGCGGTAGCGGATCATCTGATCGGTGTTGTTGAAGCGGAAATAGGTGTCGAACTGCTTGTAATGCTTCTTCTGTTCGATAACGATTTCGGGCATGTTGATCTTTTCGAGAACCGGGGCGATATCGTCGACCCTGACCTTGGTCTGAATTTCGAAGCTTTCTTCCTGGGTGGCGCCACCGATGGTGACGAGCTTCGAGAGCAGTGACTGTTCTCTTTCCATCAAAAACTTGTCAACCTTGGCGGCAAAAGCTTTGGCTTCGGTCAGCAGTGAAGATTCGTCGATGGTGAGCAGCTGGCGTTCTTTCATCAGCCAGTTGCCGTTGACCATGACGTGAGTTACGTCGTTAGACTTGGCGGCGTAAACGATCTGAGCGTAGAGACCATCGGGGTCACGCATGAAGCGGGGGGCGTTGTGAACCGGGCTGATGTCGACGAGAATCATGTCGGCGCGCTTGCCTGGCTCGATAGAGCCGGTGAGCTTGTCAAGATGCAGAGCTTTGGCGCCGCCGCGGGTAGCCATGTAGATTACCGTTTTCGCAGGCAGGGAAGTGGGGTCGCCGGTCTGCAGTTTGCCCAGGAACGAGGCGAGGCGCATTTCTTCGAACATGTCGAGGTCGTTGTTCGAGGCGGGGCCGTCGGTGCCGATACCGACGTTCATGTTAAGTTCGACCATCTTGGTGACCGGGGCGGTGCCTGAGGCAAGCTTCATGTTAGAAGATGGGTTATGAACGCCGCCGCAGCCATATTTGGCCAGATCGCGGATTTCGCCTTCGTCGATGTGAACGAGGTGAGCACCGATCAGTTTGGTGTCGAGCAGGTGATGACGCTTGATGTAGGGAACAACCGGAACGCCGTGTTCAGAACGCAGGGCGTCGACTTCCCAGGCGGTTTCGGCGAGATGGATCATCAGCGGCACGTCGAATTCACGGGCGATCGAGGCGCAGGCCTGCAGAATTTCGGGGGTGCAGGTGTAAGGAGCGTGCGGTGCAATGGCCGGAACGATCAGCGGGTGTTTGTGATACTGTTCGATAAAGGTGCGGGTGCGGGTCAGTGATTCTTCATAAAACTGTGCATCGGGAGAGGGGAACTTGAGAACGCTCTCGGCGCAGATGGCACGCATGCCGGCTTCGGCAGTGGCTTTGGCGATATGTTCTTCGAAATAATACATGTCGGCGAAAGTGGTGGTGCCGCAGCGGATCATTTCGGCGCAGGCGATCTTGGTGCCGAGAACTACCATTTCGGGCGAAACGAATTCGCGTTCGACCGGCATGATATAACCCATCAGCCAGACATCGAGGCGCAGATCGTCAGACAGGCCGCGCAGCAGCGTCATCGGAACATGAGTATGACCGTTGACCAGGCCGGGCATGAGAATCTTGCCGTGGCAGTCAAGCACTTCGGCGGCTTCGTATTGTTTGCAGATTTCTTCCTGGGGGCCAACAGCCACAATTGCGTCACCTGATACGGCAACGGCGCCATTCGGAAACTGGTTGAATTTTTCATCGACGGTCAGAACTGTTGCGTTCTTAAAAAGTTTATCAACTTTTTTCATCTTTTAACCTTTCCTGTTATCTGAGTTACCTGACAGGATATCAGCATATTTTACCAAAATCCACCACTTCACCCGAAAATTCCAGCCAGTTCATACTGCGGGTGAAATTTTTGTCAGGGCTTGTATTTATGCGGTATGCCAGAGTAGAATATGCCGTCGAAACAGAAATCAGGGTTGTGATGATGGACAATTCAGCAGGCATAATTCACCGGATTCTTACCGAAAAGCTTGACGATTCACAGATCAAGCAGTTGGTCGGCAGCGTCAAAATCGCTGAAAGTGGTGATTATGCCCGTGTTCTCACCGATATTCTCGAACAGGTCGCCGATCTTCTCAACGTCAGTGAAAGACTGCTTGATAACCTGCTGCAACTGCTTGTCGAGATAACTTCAGATATTGCCGGTGCTGAACGCGGCACACTTTTTCTCTTCGATGCCGACTCGGGCGAACTTTTTTCGCGCGTTTTTGTCGGAGAGAACATAGAAGAGATAAGGTTTCCTGCAGATAAGGGTATCGCCGGCGCGGTTTTCGAAACCGGTGAGCCGATTATTTCATCGAATGCCTACGCCAACCCTTTGTTCAACCCCGAAATAGACAAGCAGACAGGTTTTCAGACGAACAACCTGATCTGTGTACCGGTCAAAATTGCCAGAACCGGCCAGATCATCGGTGTTCTTGAATTGATGAACATCAGAGAGATGCCAATGTCTCCGCAGACCATGGCAATTCTCGAAAAGGTGACCGATAATTCAGCCCGGGTTCTTCATAACGCCCACCAGTTCGAGCAGACCAAGCAGGCGCGTGAGAATGAGTCGCATCTGCTCGAAATCACCTCGGTTATTTCTTCGGAACTGCAGTTAAAGCCCCTGCTCGAAAAGCTCATGGAAGCGGTGACCATGATTCTCAATTGCGAAAGAGCCACGATTTTTCTGCACGATACCAAGGGCAATGAACTCTGGTCGCAGGTTGCGCTCGGCATGCACGACCAGGAAATCCGTATTCCGGCAAACCGTGGCATAGCGGGCGAAGTTTTTACCACCGGTCAGACTGTCAATATTCCCGATGCCTATAAAGATCCGCGATTTAACCCCGAAGTCGACCGCAGAACCGGGTACCGCACCCGCAATATTCTCTGCATGACGCTGATAAACAAAGCCGGTACCATTATCGGGGTAACTCAGGTTCTCAACAAGAAGGGCGGGGCATTCAACCGCCTCGACGAGAAAAAGCTGCGAAGCTTCTCGGCCCAGGCCTCGATTGCTATCGAAAATGCCAAGCTTTTCAACGAAGTTCTCAACGCCAACAACTACAGCGAAAGCATTCTCAGAAGCCTCAGCAATGGCGTTATCAGCGTCAATAACATGCGTCGCATCGAGAAGGCCAATACTGTGGCTCTGCGCATTCTTGGCGCCGAAGATCACCAGGTCATCGGAAAATACGCCGATATCTTCTTTACCGGCGACAATCACTGGGTTGTTGACAGTCTGCGCCGCGTTATTGCCCGCAATGACTGTGATACTTTCTTTGACACAGAACTGACAACCATGCAGGGCCGCAAAGCCTCGATCAATATGGCGGTGGTACCCCTGAGAGACGTTTGTGATCAGCCGATGGGCGGCCTGATGATCATCGAAGATCTGTCGGTCGAGAAGCGCCTGAAAGGTACTCTGGCCCGCTACATGACCAAGGAAATTGCCGACCAGCTGATGGATGGCGACGCCCAGCTCGGCGGTCAGATCAAGGAACTCAGCATCCTGTTTTCTGATATCCGCAATTTTACGACCATTTCTGAGCGTCTTGGCCCGCAGGAAACTGTGGTAATGCTTAATGAATACTTCTCAACCATGGTCGATACTCTTTTTCACCATGGCGGTATTCTCGATAAATTTATCGGTGATGCTATGCTGGCCATTTTCGGGGCGCCGTTCAGCACCGGCGAAGATGCCGACCGGGCTGTGACGACGGCCATCGAGATGATGCGGGCGTTGAAGCAGTTCAATACAACCCGGATGCTGAAAAACCAGGAAACCATAGCAATCGGCATCGGTATTGCGACCGACAACGTTCTGGTCGGTAATATCGGTTCGATGAAGCGCATGGACTACACAGTCATCGGTGACGGGGTCAATCTGGCTTCACGGCTTGAGGGCGCAACCAAGTTCTATCATTCTGATATTCTGATCAGCGAGAAGACCTATGAACAGCTGAAATATCGCTATCAGGTGCGTGAAGTCGATCTGATAAGAGTTAAAGGCAAGCTGCAGCCGGTCAAAGTGCTGCAGATTCTCGATCATCACGATCGACAGTCGTTTCCGAGCATGGATGAGGTTATCGGCTATACCCATCGCGGCATCGAATTTTACCGACAACAGCGCTGGGAAGAAGCCATAGCTGACTTTGAATCAGCAATCAAATTGCACCGTCGCGATGAACTGGCGAGAATGTATGTCAGCCGCTGTCATCATTTCATGAAGAATCCGCCCGGTGAAACATGGGATGGCGTCTGGACCATGACCAGCAAGTCCTGATTTAATTGTAAACTGCCTCAGATTCTAATATCATATTATCCGTGTCTAATAATAACGAACAAAAGAATCTGATAGATGATCTGAAGGCCCCAATCAAGTCGTTCAGAATTTTTGCGCTTGAAGAAGTCATCAGAAGCGGTTCTTCGCCGGAGTTGCTGCAGGTTCTTGAAGAAATCAGCCGATTTGAAGATGATGCTGAATGTTCGATGCTTATCAGTCACGCGATCAGCGCTGTAAAAGGGCGCCTGGCAGGCGTCGGCTCCACACCGGCAGCCGTTCTGAGTGGTCAGTCAGAATTTACCGGCGCCTGGCAGAAGGCCGATGACAACGAAAAAATGCGCATTCTATCAGACCTGCCGACCAGGCTGCCAAAAGAACTGCGCGAGTTGGGCCCTGATCTGATCGTTAACGAAACCAGCCCGGTCATCGTCGCCAGAATTATCAGAGTTTTTTGCCGCAACTGGCCCGAAGACCGCTTTGATCGCATCTCAGCCTATCTTGATTCGCAGAGCCTTACCCTCAAGCTGGCGGCACTGCGAACCATCGTTCACATGAAGCCCGAACTTCTCGTTAATGATCTTCCGGCTCTGCTTTCATCTAAAGATCCGCAGATAAAGGCTCTGGCAATCAGAGGCCTGGTCAAAATCGACAAAGAAGAAGCATTGAATCATCTGCAGGCGCTGCTGCTCTCTGCTGACCTGTCTGATCGCCTCGCTGGCATTCAGAACTGCCCGTTTCTGCCATTCGACATGGTTAAGCCGGTATTGCTCAAATATTTCGCCGCCGAAAATCACCCGGAGCTGTTGATAAGAGCCGGCTGGATTCTCGAAATGAACCCCGACGTTCAGGTTCCCTTCAAACTTTTTGAAATTGCCGAACGCTCACCGGCCCGCAAAGCTGAGCTGGTGCGGGGCATTCTCAACGAAGCGGTTAAATTGCTCGAAAAATCGGGTATTCTTGGTAATCAGTTCGCTGCCTATACCCGCAAGCTGCAGACCTGGGTTTCGCGCCGCAATGCCTTGAGATTTGCCCGTCAGGCAGTTGCGCGTCTCGATGCCGAAAAAATAGACCCTGAACTCGATCAGACACTGCGAAACAGTTTAAAACAGCAGGTTGTCGTTGATGTTTTCAATGAAGCTCTTGAATGGCCGGTTTCCGAGACGGTCAAAGGCCGGCTGCGGGCATATATAAAAAGTGTGACTGCTGAAGGTGAGAAAGCATCGGGCTCTGTGATTACTGCAGTTGCCGCAGAACCAGAAAAGCCTGCGTCAGGCAAAGCCTCTGACAATGACGATAAGCTGGGCAAAATTTTTGTCGGCAGCGATGAGGCAGGTAAGCTTGCGGCTCTGACGACTCTCGATAAAGAGCAGGCGCCGCAGCTGCTTCCGGTTCTTCAAAAGCTTTTTTTCGGGCGTGAAACCTCGGCCGAAATCCGTGTCGCCGCTCTCCACAGTCTTGGCCGGCTGCGCCTGCGCGGGCTTGAAGACGTTGCGGTCAAGCTTATTGCCAACCCGAATATCGGTCTCGCAACCGCTGCCGTTGAATACCTTGGCGAAGTTGACCCTGATACGATTTTTCCATATCTCGGGCAATGCCTGAAAATTGCCGATGTGCGTATGAAATCGGCAGCCCTTGGTATTCTCAAAAACTTCGATTTCAACCAGGCTCTGTCGTCGCTCAACGCCATGCTGCGCTCTGCCGACCCGGAGCAACAGAAAATGGCGATTCAATGCATGGAACAGTTTGATTTCGCCCTGATCCGTGAGCAATTAACAGATTATCTCTGTCGTTGCGAAAGCGAAAGTCTGGCTGAGGCCGGTCTCTGTCATTTCGCTGCCAACCCTGGGCCAGACAATGTTTATAGTCTTTATAAAATTGAAAAGGCACATTCCGGGCGTATTGCCAGTCAGGCCCGTCAGTTGCGGGAAGCCTGTCGTTCAGGTTCTGCCGAAGAATCGCAGGCATCGCCTCATACCGCGGATCAGACTGCTGCAGAGGGTGACGAAAGTCTGCAGGAACGCTGGAAAGCCGAACAGGAAAAGAAAAAAAGTCGCAAGCCGGCTTATGCCTACCGTTCTCCTGCTGAAGAAGAGAAACTGACACCGCGTCAGACTGTTGAGGCGCTTGTAAATACTGCCAGGGAATTTGTGACTGCCCGCAGTTCATGGGTGGCACTTGCAATTCTGCTGTTGTTTGCCGGCGGTTTTTATGTTCTTTTTGTTCCTCGTGATTCTGAAGCCGGCCCAGGCACTGGCGGGGCCATTGTTGTCGATCAGCTGGTCAGAGAAGGGGTCGTAAAAATGGTGGTGAATGCCGCCGTGGAATTCGAAAGCACCCAGGGTGAAAAGTTTGTTCTGACCCCGGCGCGGGAAGGCTACAGGGTGCCATCGGTCGGCACAAAACTGCGGGTGTCGCTGGTTCCTTTCCGAAAAGGCCCGGATAACAGCTATCTTGCCAGAATCAGGGCCTTGCGTGAAATCGACAACTTCTCGCCTCCAGAAACAGGAGGCAACAGATGAGCAATGTTGAGCGGCCGGATGCGGCTGCCTGTCGTCAGGCTGAAGATCTTGCTCTTGTAAGAAAAATACGGGCGGGTGACAGTTCTGCCATGGGCAGGCTGATCGACCGCTACCTGTCGCAGCTTATGGCGTTTTTCAGATATCTCAGGGTGCCAGAGGCCAGCCTTGAAGATATGGTTCAGGCAACCTTTGAGCGGTTGCTGCTCAAACTTGATTCTTTTGAAGAAGACCGTAAATTTTCGGCCTGGCTGATGACAGTGGGTAGAAATCTTTATTTTGATGAATGCCGACGCGAGAACCGCCGGCGTGAATTTCAGCCTGAAAGCAGTCACGAACATGTAGCGACACCTGAAGAAGAAGTTATTGTCAGGCATTCAGCCGGTGAACTTCTGGTAGCTCTTGCCCCCGCGGAGCGCTTTCTGGTTGAAATGCGGGTTTTTCAGGCGATGCCCTTTGCCGAAATTGCTGAACTGACTGGCGAAGTCGAGGCAACTCTACGCTCGCGGTTTTTTCGGATCATGGGCAAGCTGCGACTCGAAGTCGAAAAAAACAGCTCCCGCGCGTAATGGCACAGGAGCTGTTTTTTGTCTTAAAAAATATGGTTAACTACTCACTGTCGACAGCTGGTATCGTTTCGGTTTCAGAAGAGATACCGGGCTGATACATCTCTGTTTTTTCACCGGCATTGAGAATTGTTTCGGCATGGTTGTCGCCAGAAACTCTGACTCGACCCGAGATTACCTCAACGAGAGTGTGTCGCTGATCGGTGGCAACCTTGAATACAGTGCCGAGAACAGTTATCTGACCATGTGGTGTCGTTGCGACAAATTCGCCTTTACCCGATACTACCTCGGCTTTCAGTTGCCCTTGCAGCAGGTGAAAGCCGCGCGGGCAGACGTTCAGTCTTGCGGGGCCCGTTACACGCAGAGTCGAGCCGTCAGGAACATTGATAACCGCGCTGTCACCATTGAATAGTGATACCGGGTTGTCGAGCGAGACCTGCGTCGGCGCGCCTGAGTTGAGGGCAATCGTAAAAGAAGTTGGGGTGGCACTGATAGCCGGTTGTTGAGTAGATACTGGTACACGTTCAACCGGAGAGTGATTCTGATAGATGAGAACAATACCGAGAACCGCCATGCAGAAAACCGAAGCAAACTTTAAAAACCAGTTTTTGCTTGCAAGAGGTGGTCTGGCCGGCTCTGCGGCAGTGTTTCGCCGCTGCTGCAGAGCCGGTTCAAGACGTTGCATGATTCTGATTTTAAGCTCGGGGTATGACTCGCCGGCAAAGGCCGAGCCCTGCTGACGCAGATGCCCGATAGTATTCAGCATTTGCGCGCATTCGGGGCATGTTGCCAGATGCTGCTGCAACGAAGGGTCACGCAGCAGTTCTGCTTCGCTGCCACTGATGACTTCGCGGCATTTCTGGCATAATGTATTGTCTTGCGGGCTGGTCATAGTCTACCTTCCTTGCGGATGGGCGTGATTACTTGTTGAAAACTGAAGAAAAAGAGTCTTTGATACTGTTGAAGCTGTTTTCGAGACCGCTGACGGTGCTCTTGACCGATTCAATAGTACCTTTGGCCAGGTCTGCGTATTTTTTGGCGGTAGCGGCAAGGCCGTCAACATCGGCCTTGGCGGCCTTCAGTTGAGCCTGAGCTTCTTTTGAAGTCGGGTCTTTGAGAACTGCCTTCAGGCTGTCGCGCAGTTTTTTGATCTTTTCTTCGGTGGCTTTGCGTTCGGCATCTGAAACCTTGAGCTGTTTGAGATTGTTCGAGAGACTGTCGACAGCGGCACTGATCTGATTAACGTTGGTAGTTACCGATTTCGTGACCGCTTCGCGTTCAGCCGGAGTCATAAGAGCGTTGACCGCAGCAGAAGCGGTAGCATTGGCAGCCACATTGGCTGATGCCGTGGCATTACCTTCGGGGCGGATGGTGATAACTGCATCTTCATCGTCAGGCGAGGCTACGACTTCATTAGTTGCTGCATTCTGGTCAATTTTGTTGCCGACGGCATCGTTGCCGCCTTCTTTCATCTGCTTGCCAAAGTCAGAAATGGCGTTGCCGGCATCCTGAACTTTGTTAACAACATTCTGCACCTTGTCAAAACCATCTTTTACCTTGTCGGCGATTGGTTTTACCTTGTCATATATTTCTTTGCCCTTGTCTATGATCGGGGTGACAAATTCTTTGGCCTTGCCGATAAAGTCTTTGGCCATGCCGACACCCTTCTCGATGAAACTGCCCAGACCAGAGCTGATGTTGCCGATAACATTCTTCAGACCGCTGAAAATTGCACCAAAATCGACGCTGCAGCCTGAAAGCGTTACGGAAACCATGAGCAACAGAGAAATGAACAGCGAATTTCGCAAAACTGACATGAACATAAATTGACCTCCTGAGCAGACAGTTGAATCTACCTGACTTACGAAGTGAAAGTTTTATTTGTTGCAGAATTTTTTAAAAAAAATCAGGGCGCCTCAGGACTGCGGATCTGAGTGTGCCAGTTGGGGTTCACGCGTGTCTGGTTCCAGGCCGCATGAAAAAATTCCGGGTACACCACGTCGAAGAAGTCGGCGAGAATGACGTCTTTCTGAAGTTCGCCGAGTTTCGTACCGGCGGTTCTGCCCTTCATGTCACTGGCGTGAACCGCATCGATCAGCTGCAGTGTCACGAGAAAATAAAACTGGTTTTTACCGTATGGCTGCAGCATGATGGGTTTGATTTCAAAAAAGTTGATCCGCTCGGTCAAAATCCTGGTGTTCACCTTGCCGCCGAAAGATTCAGTTCTGACAAGACGCATAAAGGGATTATCAGGATTTTTGCTTTCTTCGACCCGATAGGTAACTTCAGAGACATTGCGGAAGTTGACGCCGCTGCCCTGACTGGCGAAAATATCATTGAGCCGCTGATGAACCGGAAACGTGTTGAACCGGTATGAATTCTGCGGCGGGGTGCCGCTTACCTGCATTACATCGGAAAAGTTATAGATTGAATTGTATGGCAACGGAAAACAGGCCATCTTCAGATCAGCATAGACCTGTTTGATCACCCGTCTCGCTTCAAGGGTCGTGTCGATGCGCAGCATTCCCTTCAGCGAGGTTTTCGTGCTCGAACGCAGCACGAGAAAAATCGGCCCCATCAATAATGCCGTGCAGATAAGCACAATCATGACTTCGACAAGAGTGAAAGCCTGGCGCCGTTGATTTAATTTCATTTTGGGCGCTCCATTACCAGAGATTCAAGGGAAACGGCCTTCCGGCTCATCCAGACTTCGACGCGACTCTGCCCCTTCGCGGCCACCGTTACCTTTATAAGCATGCCTTTCAGTTTGCCTGCAGTCACCGGGGTCAGCTCGATCAGTCGCTGAAAGAGCCTGGCTTCAGCCGGATACTGCATGTCTGACATCAGGTCGAACTCGATATCCTTCATGACGCCGACCGGGTACCAGGCAGGTGGCGAAATATTGCCGTCGGCAATCATTTTAAGATAGTCATAGCCAAAGCCACGAAAAACTTCGATTGGTTCACGGGCGAGCGAGAACGCGAGAAATTCGTAATAAGCGTCCATGGAGCCCTGATTTGATGCCCGGTTCATCCAGAACATGGAGAGGATGGCCACTGACAGAAATGCCATGGCAATGATTATTTCGAGCAGTGAAAAGCCCCGTTTTTTCATTCGTCCTGTTCGACCATCCGTTCAAAGGTTACCCAGCGGGCAATATTAACCTGATAGAGGTCGTTGTTGCGCTTAAAAGCCGGGTCATAAACAATCTTGTGGTCGACCCCTTCGGCCCATTTCGCAAGATTCAGATTATCTGCAGCCACGCAGCCAAGCAGATCGAGCTTTTTACCGGCGATTACCTGGCCATTGCGGTCGTTGCGGCCAAGGCTGACCAGAGCTGCTTCAACTCTACTTTCTGTGTTTACCTGAAGAGCCTGGCCGCGGGTCAGCAGAACGCATATGGAGTCTGTGCCGGCTTTACGCTTGAGCCCGCCCTGTAAAGTTATGCCGGGGGCAACGATAACGCCGCAGCCCTCATATTCCAGGTCGCCGGTTTCGCCGAGAGTAATGGCCTCAGAGAGTTCTACCACGCCGCGCAGGTTGAGTTTTTTCTGGTCGGGCCGGTAGATATCGAATTCTTCAAGCTGTTTGCGGGTGACCAGGCGTCGGGCCCAGAGGTTTATATGGGCAAATGGAACGGAAGACAGGGTCGGGTCGTCAACTGATCCGGCATTTCTGAAGTGAAACATGCCGGGGTGGGCCAGTGTGGTGTTGCTGCCTTTGAGATAGCGGTTTTCTGCGTCAATGCGGCAGAGTACATCGGAGTTGGTGTTGGCAATGTTGTTGTTCAGATATACCAGGTCAATCGAATTGCCGGTAATTGCATTGGGCGAACCACCGGTAACCGCAGCGATATGATCGGCATTGAAACATGGGATCAGGCGGTTTTTGAACTGGTTTATGAGTGCCGGGTCGGTGATTTCGATCGTTTCTGACTCTGATTTGCCGCTTTTTTTGGCCTTAACCCAGATTTTGCAGCTGCTCATGTCGACATAAAAATAACCGTGGTGAAAATAACGCTGTCTGATGTCACCTTCGAGAATGTCGGTCAGAGAATCTTCAGGCAGAAACCTGATACCCTGAAAAAGTTCTTCCGATTCTTTTTTGTTCTTGTATTTCAGTTCAGCCGCATGCGTCAATAATCTCGTGTCTTTCAGATCGCCCTTTGGCGCCAGGGCTTCGTCAGTGATCGGCAGTCGCTGATATTCAAAATATGCCTTATGCCCGTTCATCGAAAAACCTTTCAGACTGGCACCCTTGTCGTTGACAATTTTTTGCGCCTGGGCTTTGACCTGATTAAAAAACTGGGGCAGCAGCTTGAAGACGGTCTGGTCGTCGACTTCGATCATTTTTTCCTTTTTGCGTGGCTCGGGTATGAAATCGGTGTTGGCTGAACCGATGTTGAGATAAACACTGTTGTTGCGCCTGTTTCCGAGATAGATTTTGCCGAACTGCGACGGCGAAAGGCCCGTCTGGTCGACAGAGAGTTTCTGCTTCACGGGATTCAGGCTTAATCCGCCGCTGGTTTCGAATTCTTCCTGGCCGTTGCGAACGAAAAGAGCGTAGTCGAGAATGAAACCGTTGGCATATGCATTGCGCTGAGTTGAGTTGTCACGACGCGAGACAATGGTTACGACCTTGTAATCATGGTGTCTGGTTATCGTGCAGGCGCCCTGCAGCTGCTTTTTGAACTCTGGTTTCGGTTCTACGGTTACCCGTAGTTCAATCGTGCCAACCCCTTCGTTTTCGTAGTAACGGGCGCCGGTTGAATCGGTATTGCGAAAATCGACGATTCTGGCAGTCGCTTCAATTTTCAGACGTGAGCCAATCGGCATGGCGGCGGCCTGAGCCAGAGTCAGGGCAACGGGAATCGTTGTGCCTTTGCTGTTTTTGTTGTCCAGGCTGGTGGTAGATGCGTCTATCTCAGTTGAACGGCTGACTAACTTGTTGAAGAGGGCGCCGGACGGATTTTCGGTTTCGTTGTGAACATACATGAAAGCTTCTTCCATGGCCGAGGCAGCGAGCTGTCTTGCCAGTTCCGAAGTCTGGAACCGGAATGCGGTCGACTGGGCCTGACGTGTCATGTAATGAAACTGCATCGCCAGCAGCCCGACGATGATCATGACAAAGATTGCCGAAAACATGGCAACCCCGGCACGTCTGCTTTGTCCTGTCACTCCTGGCATTATCTCCTCCGGTTTCTTTATTCAGTTTACACGCATGGAGGGTGCAAAGGCAAGAATTGCCGCCTCGACAATAAAACAGTCGCAAAACTTTCCTCAGTTTTCTGGAATTTACCACATGACCATGGTAAATTAACTGCAATAACTCTCAAGCTGGAGCTTTTATGACAGAGGAAAAAAAGTATCGACTGGTAACCCGCAGCGATTTCGACGGCCTTGTCTGCGCTGTGCTGCTTAAAGATCTCGGCCTGATCGACGATATCAAATTCGTTCACCCGAAAGACATGCAGGATGGCAAAATTGAGATCACTGATCGTGATATAACCACAAATCTGCCCTATGTTAACGGGGCATATCTGGTTTTTGATCATCATCTGAGCGAAACGATACGCAATGATGGCCAGCGCGAAAATCACATCATCGAAGCGACTGCCAAGTCTGCTGCGCGAGTCGTCTATAACTATTATGGTGGCAGGGAACGATTTCCGCATATTTCTGAAGAAATGATGGAAGCGGTTGACAAGGCTGATGCTGCTCAGTTCAGCGTCGATGAAATTCTGCACCCGCAGGGCTGGGTACTGCTCAACTACCTCATGGATCCACGCACCGGCCTTGGTCGCTTCAGAAATTTCCGTATTTCGAACTATCAGTTGATGATGGATCTGATCGACTGCTGCAAAGATCTTACCATCGACGAAATCATGGAACTGCCTGACGTAAAAGCGCGCGTCGATCTCTATTTCGAACAGGAAGAAAAATTTCGTGAGCAGCTGCGGCGCTGCTCAAAGATTTATCACAACCTGATCGTTCTCGACCTGCGCGATGAAGAGGTGATTCACGCCGGCAACCGCTTTATGATCTATGCGCTAAACCCCGAATGTAACATTTCTATTCACATTCTCTGGGGCTTTCAGAAACAGAATACCGTTTATGCGGTCGGCAAGTCGATTGTCAACCGTTCTTCAAAAACCAATGTCGGTGAACTGATGTTAAAATATGGCGGTGGTGGCCATCATGCCGCTGGCACCTGTCAGATAGATCACGACAAAGCTCCGACCGTGCTTAAAGAACTGATCGAAAAAATCACCCGCGACGGCTGAAAATAGTTGCTCAAATAGACAAGGCCAGACAGAGAAAATTTCTGTCTGGCTTTTATTTTACCGGCTTCCAGGCAGAGATGCGTTTTTTTGTATTGGTAACCTGATCTTTGCTGAGCTTGAGCTCAAGCTCACGGCGCAGGCGCTGGGCGTCTTTGTCATTCTGCTTTTCGGCCAGTGAATACCAGAAGTAGGCTTCAACAAAACTGCGTTCGACACCTTCACCATTTTCATACATGGTGCCGAGGCTGAACTGGGCGTTGGCATGGTTCTGGTCAGCGGCCAGGCGATATAGTTCAGCTGCTTTTTTTTGATCTTTAGGCACATGCATGCCACAGTAGTACATAAAAGCCATGTTGACCTGAGCTTCGGGGTCACCTTTTTCGGCGGCAGGAGCAAAAATCGAAGCCGCTTTGGCGAAGTCGCCGCTCTGATAAGCTTTGCCAGCTTCTTCCAGAGATGCTTTGCGGCTGCAACAACCGGTGAAAAACAGCACCGGCAGGGCGAGCAACATTAAAGCAAAACAGCGGTATAGCGATTTCATTTATGGTTCCTTAGTCAATTGTTACTTCGAATTTAAATGTTTTTGCCCGGTTTGTAAAGTTGCTTAACCGTCAAAACTTCTCCCCGGCTGGTGGATAATCAATCCTGAATAGGTTAAGATATCTGGCAGATCGAGAGGTCACAGATGAACCAACGACTGAAGATGGCATTACCTCTGGTATTTGCATTCTTCCTGACGCTTCTGCCATTTGGGCTGCTTGAATATAATCAGCATCAGCGCGCTCTGATTCAGCATGAGCGTGAAATTTTGCAATGGGAGCACCGTGCCGGCAATTATCTGCAACTTTTCAAATCTCTCTGGTCAATCGAGCAGCAGATTTGCCACCGGCAGTTCCTTTTTAAGAAAGCCAGACAGAAAGCCGGTTTTACGAAGGATTTTTCAGGCGCCAGGTTCATGGCTGACATGCAGACGGTCTTTTCTCCGAAAATGCAGCCGCGGCTGAACTATGCAGGCATATTCAGGCCTGAGTCCGGCCTGCGGATGTTTTCCGGTCCCGGGTTTACCGTGCAGAAACAGAGGTTTTTCAAGCGTATTCTTGAAGGTCTTGTTTATGAAGAGCTTGGCCGACCGGTGGAGGCAGCAACCCTCGACAGTCTTGTGCGTGGAGCATTTGGCGATGTTCTCGATTTTCAGGTGCTGGCGTCTCACCGCAAGGGCAGAGTGGCAAGAGTAATGTTTGAAAACGAACTGCAACTGGTATTCTGGGATATCTGCAGCGGCAGTGACGGTTCTTTGCTGGCTTACCTGCAGTTGTTTCCTGCAGGGGATGTAGACCGGTTGCCGTTGATGCGTCGGGTTGCCGATTCTCTCAGCGAAAAAAACGTTTCGATCTGTTCGGTGCTTATGCCACTTGAGTTTGTCGACCCGTCTATTCGACCGGCTTTTGATGCAACGGTGCCGGTAGAGCAGAAACAGCGAATTCTTGCTCTTTATGAAAAGATAGCTGGCAAGCCCCTCGAAAGGGATCGACTGGTGCCGGCCGGAAAATTTGTGGACTATCAGGGCGTCAGGATTATGCGAGATTTTATCGATTATGCCGTTCCCTATGAAATCTGGGTTCTCAGTCGCGATAATCCTGAAATGAAACTGCAGGAGCCGATAGTCAGCTTTCTTCTGCGCCTGTTCTTTTTTTCGAGCTGGATTCTGGTTTTCTGCAAGGTTCTGATCAGCGGCAGACCTGTGGGAATAAGCCTGAAGCACTGGTTGACCCTGACTTTTGTTGTGGTGGGGATTTTGCCATTGCTCGTATTCTTTGTCGCCGGCATTTTTCATATTGATGCTGCCGCCTTCCGTCGTGAGCAGGAAGCGGTAAAAGACGCTCTGCAACAACTCGAAGAGGCTGACGCCTCGGGTGAAGTAATCATGGCTGAGTTTCGCGATGCCTGTCGTCGCTGGACGGTGAAAAGTGACTGGATGCAGGAAATCTCATCCTGGGATCCGGATTTATGGCAGAAAGCAGCTAATCGCATGATTGGCCATTTTTCTGAAGCCGGACTCAAGAATGGGGCTATATATATTTACCCGCCCGATAAGTCTGGTCTTGGCAATCAGTGTTATCTTCTGCCCGGTTCTCTCGACAAAAAGGCCGAAGAAGAGCAGGCGTGCGGGTTTTATTCAACCTGGGTTAAAAAGGCCTATCACAAGATTGCCCCGGAGCTGATGATCGGGCCTGAGCCCGAAATGAGTATTTTTCATGGTCGCACCGGGCAGGAAATTCTGAGAATCTTTCTCAGTAACCGCAGCGACGTTGAATTTGTCGATCTTGGCGAAGAAAAGCAGCTCATCTATCAGAATTACGTTCTTGTCGGCGGCAAGCCGATGAACTGGTATTTTTTCCGTTTCGACATTACCGAGATTTTTGAAAACTATCTGCGTGAAACCATCACCAGCATGCAGAAAATCTATAACGAGAACTTCTACGCGATAACTGTGGTTGAGCGGGCTGAGACAAAGATGCTGTTTCCGCCGCCGCAAAGTCGGGAAGCCGGGATTATCAATGATTCTGCCGGCCGGTTGATAGATCTTGCGACTGTTACCCGCAGCCAGTTGATCGAACAGTCTGATGACAAGCTGGTGATTGCTTACCCTTGCGTTAAGTCTGGCTCTTCGGTTGTGGTAAACGTGGTCTTTTTCAGAGCTTTTCGTGAGATGGCCTATCGTCAGGAACTGTTACTGTCTGTCATCGTTCTGTTGATGGCATTGCCGGTGTTTCTCATTTCTCGACTGACCGCCGATTACCTGGTAAGTCCGCTGCTCGGCGTCGAAAATGGTCTGAAGCGCATCGCTGAAGAAGATTATTCGACAAAGCTGCATCTGAACCGGGAAGATGAACTCGGCCGGATGACCATGGCTTTCGACCAGATGGTAGAAGGTCTGAAGGAAAGGCGAAATCTTGGCCGCTTTGTCTCGGCAGCTCTTGATCATCAGGTTTCACATGCTGTAGAAATTGGTGAAGAAGGGTTGGCCAAACGCGAGGGAGCGGTTCTCTGCTCTGATATCAGGTCTTTTACATCGATAGGTGAAAAATATGGGGCTCGCGAGGTCGTCGAAATGCTTAACGAGCACCTGGCCGCAATGTCTGAATGTATCAGGGAAAATGGCGGACTGGTTGAGCAATTTATCGGGGATGCAGTTCTCGCTGTTTTTCACGGAAAATCGCTCCCGGACGCATGTGAAAAGGCTGTCAAGGCTGGTGTTGCCATGATGAAGCGCCATCAGGAAAACTGTCTGAGCCGCCGTCAACGGGGTAAGTTTATTTACGACATAGGGGTTGGGATAGAAGGTGGCGAATTGTTGTCTGGAACTGTTACAGCAGTGCAGCGCAGTGATTATACCGTTGTCGGAACGGCCAGAAACGCGGCTGAAGAACTTGAGTCAATGTCGAGACACGGTCGTTATACCAGAATTATGGTGTCGCCACTGGTCTATGAATCGGTTGACAACTTCAGGTTTGTCGAGCACGAAAATCAGGAAGCATACGAGCTTGCGAGTCTGGAGGAGACAGAATGAGACTTCCGGCTGCACTTTTCTACGCTCTGTTGTTCGTCGCAGTCCTTTTCTGCCTGTTTAAAATTGAAAGGAATCTGGCAGGCTCTGTCGATTACGAGCAGAAGCGGCTTCAGGACGCATATCTGATGACCGAAAAAATGCGTGGCGAAGCAAATCTTGATTATCAGGTGCAGGCGACCTTCAACGTCTTTCGTGAGAGGCTGGTCGATGACCTGCCTCTGTTGCTGGAAATGAGAGAAGAACCGGCTTTTCTCAAACTGCTTCCGTCTCATACATTGTCTCTCGCTGTAACAGATGCTTCCGGTAGCATGAAAAACTTTGTCAATCTTGCGGGAAAAATGAATGAAGAGTTTGCCAGACAATTCATCAGAATTGATCAGCAGGTTTCGGTCGAGCAGAAGGAAGTTTTTCTTGAACCCGAGTATAAAGCGCAGATAGAGGCAGCAGACCGTCTGCTGGCCGAATTTCTCGGCATCAATACCGATCGCACGGCATATCTGCATCTGCGCGCATCGCGCATGAGTCTGTTTGATGCACGTGGGCATCTGCTTGGTCTTTACTGGGACAGTCAGCTTCTGCCGGATGGTGGAAAAGCTTATTTTTTCAGTCGCTTTGACTTATCAAACCTTTCAGATCTTTACCCGGCAAGGATGTATCTTAAATCAAACTCTCAAACCAAGGCTTGCTATGCTTTTTACGATCTTCAACACGGCCTGTTTGTCGGCAATCAGGCTTTTGCTTCCCTGACAGGCAAAACAATTGCAGGAATCAGGGATGTGTGCGAAGAAATTGGCCGGGGTGATGACGGCAATGTTGCCATTATTCCGGCAGGTGACCTGCTGGGTGTTGCCGGACGCAGAATGATGAACCCGGGTATGGTGCCTGTGGTTCTGCTTGGTGTTGAACATGCCAGACCTGCTTCAACAGGGGTTGCTGCAAATCTGATATTCTTTTCTGCAGTTTGCCTGACCATGTTTTTCTTCGTACAGTCGATCTGTTTCGCCCGTGGTTTCAGAATGACAGTTGGTCGGGCACTTTTGCTTGCCAGTCTGGCAGCCATAAGCATGCCATTCATGATGGGTAACTCAATTTTCAGGTTGATTTTGAACGAGGAGTCAGAAAGTGGTCGTCTCAAACTCGAAAGAAATCTGCATGGCCAGGTCAGGGGTATAGATGTTGGTGCCAGACTTTTTCATGCCAATATTCTGCAGAATTTTAAGCGTCTGATCAAAAAAACGAAAACTCTTCTTCAGCTTCGCGAAGAAGAGCGCCAGGACGCAGCACTCAAAGAAGTTGCCACAACCGACGGGTCGACCTCAGAGACTCTCAATATTGCTGCCGGAGACATGATTCAAAATATGGCGGTCGAAATCTTTGCCCCATTCATGGAAACTATCGAGCTGGTTGAAGATATGCATCGCAAGGCCAACGCCATAATTATTATGGGCCCTGATAACTTCACCCGCTACTTTGATCGTTTCAAAAGCTATACATTTCTTACCCGCAGTCTGCCGGAAACCGACCCTATTTTTCTGATTCTCAACCTTTACCGCCGCACTGTCGAAAAATTTTTCAGGCCTGATCAGCTGGCTAAAGGCCTGGCCCTCAAGCCGAAGCCAGGGCGGGCCGGCGAAATTGAACTGTTCAAGTTCGAAGAAATCAAAAAGCATGTTTCTGCTTCGGTTGGTAACGAAAAGGTTTATTCGATGCTGACCAATTTTGAGGGACTGAACAGTTTCAGGACCTCGATAGGTCTGGTTAATTTCGCTATTTTTCCGGTATGGGTAAATAACGTCATAAGTTATTTCTGTGGTGTATCATGGGATGAATTCGTCATCAGTCGCATTTACCTCGGCAGGGTTTTTGCGAGCTACAGGCGCAGCTTGATTGATTCCAGAAAAAACATCAATTCTGTTTTTGACCTGTTCGACCCGGCAAATTATGTGATTGAGCCACCATTGAAGCTGCAGGCGTATGGTAACGTCAGGGGCGACATGCTGTTTTCCGGAGAAAAAGGCTCTGCGAGACTGGGTATGCTGCTGAAAACCGGTCAGAGAACCCGTAGAATGATCAAACTGCAGACCCATGAAAGTGGTGAAGACCTTTATTATGTCCTGCCCGGGCGTTTTTTCAATCTTTATATCCTTGGCGGGCTGCAGTCGACAGCGCATTTAAGGCAGATCGAAGACTGGCGGGCACTGATTCTGCTGTTGGGAACGCTCCTGTTTATTGTCTGTGCCTCTCTCGCTGCAGTAAACATCAGCAGATCGGTCAGCAGTCCACTCGATCACCTTCTCTGGGGCATCAGCCGCATTGAGAGAAGCGACTTCAGCGTCAGACTTCGCGCCAGCCGCGAAGACGAATTCGGGTCAATTTCACGTGCTTTCAATGTTATGGCCCGCCGTCTGCGCGAACGTGACACGCTGGGCAAGTTCGTCTCGCCGGCAGTGCGCCGACTCGCACGTAACCCGGAGCTTTTTCAGCAGGCTCGTGCCGGCAATGAAATCGAGGCGACCATTCTGTTTGCGGCTCTTGAAGGCTTTGACCAGTTTGCGGCTTCGGCTCCGGTTCAGCAGGTGCAGTCGCTGCTTGAATCTGTTCTCGAGCAGTTCTATCAGCAGGCTGGCCTCTCCGGCGGCGAAGTCGATAAATTGATTGGCGGCAAGCTGCTGATCATTTTCCCGCACCAGAGTGGGGGAGCTCAGGGAGCCGCATTAAATGCCGCAGCTTTTGTCGAGGCCATTCTCAGATCGTTTCGTGATAATCAGCTGATTCGGCCGGTCTTTGGTCTGAACTCGGGCCGCGTCATTTCTGGAATTATCGGGACCCCTTCTGTCAGAATGGACAACACAGTCATTGGTGACCCGGTCAATGTGGCGGCCCGCCTCTGTTCTCTGGCAAGGTCGGCAGATCGGCCGTTGATGGTCTCTGAAACTGTTGCCGTATCTCTAAAAAATATCTACCCGATTGACAAGGTAGATATCAGAAGCATCAGAGGCAAGTCACAGGAAGTCGAAGTATATGCGGTTAAAGTCAGGGTTGTGGGCTGAAGATTACTTCTGCCAGCAATGCATGGTGGTCAGAGAACCTCTTTTTCCACTCGACCCGGCTGCCGACAATTTTGATTCCGGAAGGCCGGGCTGTGTCGGCGGCGAGAACATAATCCAGTTTTCGTTGAATCCTGCGGCCAGCAGTCGGCAGGTTGCAGTCATCACGCAGAATATTTTCAGGTAGATAGGATTCAAGCTCATCAGGCTCAAGATTCATGTCGCCGCCGGCGATGACCAGACCCGGGGCAGCCTGCATGCGTTTAAGCAGATGCTGAAACTGAACGGGATTCGGCCGAAAAGATGCTTCACCAGATGCAGAATAAAGATGTGTCGTTGCCAGCCAGACCTGGCGGTTGTTTAATTTGATTTCGGCCCAGAGAATGCCCTTGCGCGCGATCAGTTCTTCAGGGTTGTGATGCAGCGTCAGCGGAAAGTTCTCAGCCGTCACTCTGACCGGAGCGATGCGCGAAAAAATCATCAGGCCACCGAGGTTGAACAGTGGGTTGGGCATTATGACCGCGTGGTAATCAGAAAACCGCCTCAGGAGCAGCTGCAGACTTTTGTTATCCCATACTTCCTGGAGGAAGATTATATCGGGCGAGACCGAACGGGCCAGTTTTTCGAATTCTGCGATTCTTTCGGCCTGGTCATTGTAAAAAGGCCAGGGGAAAAGCAGGGTGTTGGTGGTCAGGATGCGCAGACGGTCTGGCTGCAATTGTGCTGAAGCCTGGCCTGAGGCTGCAATAATAACCGTTTCTGGCTTGCCGGCCGTGTGCAGAAGGTTTATCAGGTGAGTGAACCCGGTCAACTCCTCAATGAGCCGGGGCAGAGGGGTTTGCCCGGCTCTGATGACAAAGTCTCTGAAATATTCAAGAAGCAGAGGTCTTTCGGGCTTGGCTGGATAGGCTTCTTGTGCGCCTGATGCCATCTGGCAGACAAGCATCATTCCGAGAAAAAAATTAACCAGCCATTTTTTTCGAAAAAAAACTTTCATTTCTTTAAGTTAGTGTTATGTGGATAAAAATGCAAGAAAAACGAAGAAAACCGGTAAAATATCGGATTCATTGTCTGAAAACACTGTTAAAAATGCCCGATGCCGAAGTCGATTAATAAATTAGAGACTAAGACGAATGGGAAACGCCACCTTCCGGCCTGAAAAATAAGGAGTCCGAAAATGAACAGCAGAAAAAATGATAAGGGCAACAAACTCTTTGACGTTCTCACGGTGTTCGCATTCGAGCCTCTGATTAAATCGGTACACTGGCCGGCTTTGACCTCGGTAGCGGTAAATGAGCGTTAAATTACAGGGGGCAATATGAGTATAAGCAAAATTCAGACAAATTCTGTTCAGAGCTATGAAAACAGCCGGCCGGCTGAAAATTCTTCCGGCAAAGCATTTGCCAGTGTGATTGGGCAGGAGGTCGACAAGCAGTTGGCCTGCCGGCCATGTATCAGGGTGACCCAGCCGGTTCCGGTTGAAGAAACAGCGCCGCCGACGGTAGATAATTCAGCTGCCGCAACCACTGCCGAAGTTGCTGCAGAAACTGCAGATGCTGCTGTTGCTGAAACTGCCGCTGAAACTGCTGCTGAAACCGGGGCCGGTGAAAGGGCTGCGGCTGTCGATCAGGCCGTCAGTGGTCGTTCAGCCATGTATCGTTTTACGATGTATGTCAGAATCAGTGGCGATATGGGCGGCCTGCAGCAGAGTCTCGTCGATGAGTTCAGGCAGGCGACCCGCAGTTTTGTCAGTGCTTTGCGTTCAGATGGCGATTACGGGCTGGATTCACTTGATCAGTATCTCGGAAAAGCCGAAGAGGCTTCGAGTGGCGGGCTTGCTTCGTCGAAGTCGTTCATTGACAACATTCTTGCGGCAGCTGATAACGGTTTGAAGGCTGTTACTGCTTCAATTGCCAGTTCTGCCTGGATGTCAGGGCTTAATCTCACCGGCTCAGCAATGAATTCTTCCGGTATGAATTCAGGCTCGCCAATGGACCTTGCAAAGCTGCAGCTGCAGGAAGCATTACTGAAAACCAATCAGATGATTTCTTCAAGTTCATCGGCTGCTCCTATGGTTGACTATGGTTCAGGTTTTTCACTGTCGATGCTCAAGAATCGCAATGACCTTAAAAAGGTTGATTCTTCAGGCAATTCGTCAGGAGATATAAGTAAAGCGGTTGAAGTGCCAGCACAGCTGGCTTCTTCAGATCAGGGAGTGGCGCTGAATATGCGCAACTCAGTTCTGGACAAGTTTCTTGAACTCATCGACAGTCTTTCATCATCTATAGGTGGTGGGGCAACGGTCGTCAGAGCCGGGTTCTCGTTCGCTGTCGGAAATGGATTCCAGGGAAATCACATGGAAGTTGACAATTCCCGCAGCCAGAGCCAGTCAGACGGAGACGATACTGAGACTGTCAGTGAACCGGAAACCGTGACAGCATAAACATCGCAGACACATCGAAAGGGAATTCAGGGAAGATTGCAAACCTTATTGGACTGCCTTTTTTAAAGGGCAGTTCTCTGTTGTACATTTAATCTTTACATTTCTCTTCGTTCTCTGGTTGCTGGCTGGCGTCTGCGGCCTTATAATAATCAAAAACGGAGATGGATATGTCACAGAATTATGACAGCTTCAGAGAGTTGTATGAGCAGCATTGGGCACTTAACAGCGGCGATAGCCCCGAAAAGGAAACTTCTGCCTTCTGGGATGAAAAAGCCACAGACTTTGCTGCCAAAGCACATTCGTCTGAAGCCAGGGCTGAGGCCGAAGCCTTTCTGAATCGCTTTGCCTGGAGTCAGAATGAAACGGTTCTGGATGTGGCGGCCGGCCCCGGCGCTTTTTCAATTCCTCTTTCGCGTCTGGTAAAACGAATTACCGCGACCGACTTTTCAACCGGTATGCTCGATCAGTTGCTTAGATTTGCCGTTGCCGAAAGCATTCACAACCTCGATCTGATCAGAGGCCGCTGGCTCGAAATCGATGCTCCTGGAGTATTCGACACAGTGCTTTGTCTTAACAGTCTCGGAGTAATCTCTACCGATGCCAACCATCAGCCCAAACTGGCAGAAGCGTTGAAAAAACTTCGTGACGCCTGCAGCAGACGCCTTATCGTTCTGATACCGCATGCAGATTCGCCGCTCGACGAAACGATGCGGCAGATTCTTGGCCTCGAAGAAGTCTGCAGTGAACGCCGACGTATTGCTATTCTCTATTTTGCCATGGTTGACTGTGGCATGCTGCCGAATCTTGAGATTATCAGTCGCCCCTTTCGCTGGAAATTTGCCAGTCGCGAGGAAGCATGCGAAACATTACTGCGCAAGGCCGGAGTGGCAACGACATGCTGTTGTATGCCCAGATTCGCCGATTATCTTGCTACCCGGCTGATAAAAGACTCTGATGGTCGATATAACCTGGTTTATAACGTTTCGCAGGCGCTCTTCACCTGGAACCGCCAGATCTGAAGACTATTTGTGCAGAACCCTGAAAACGCCGTCCCAGTCTGGGCCGGGCGGGCGATCATGCAGTTCGCGACAGCGGGTAAGATACATTTCGGCAGCGGCATCTTCTGGCAGAACGTCGAGTATCTGCTGAAACTGTTCATAAGATTCACGCCACTGCCGGTTCAGGTAGCTTTCGAGCGCCTTTTCTGCCATCTGTGCAAGGTGTTTGAAAAGTTCTGCCTTCGGGTCGTCGGCTCGACCGAGAAGTTGAAAAATTCTGACACTCTTTTTGCGGCCCTTGACCGCTACCAGATCAAGCGGTCGGAAAATGAAACTTTTTCCGGCAACGGCAACTGTAGATTCGCTGACAATGACTTCTGAACCATAAATTTTGTTGAGGCCTTCAAGCCGGCTGGCAAGATTGACGCTGTCGCCGACGGCTGTGTAATTAAAGCGGTCAGATGAGCCAAAATTGCCGATCAATGAAATGCCTGTATTGATGCCGATTCTGGTTTTGAGTTGATCGCTGTTTTCAGCTAACCAGCGGGCGTTGAGCTTTTTGATCGCTGCTTCAATTTCGAGGGCAGCGGCACAGGCGTGTTCGGCCTGACGTGCGTCGCGGGCCGGGGCACCCCAGAAGGCCATGACCGAGTCGCCGATATATTTGTCGATCGTGCCGCCGTGTCGATGGATGACGGCAGCGATGCAGTCGAAGTATTCAGACAGCTGTTTCATGAGCTCAGCCGGCGCTACCCGTTCGGTAATCGACGAAAAATCGCTGATGTCGGTGAACATCAGGGTGATTTCTTCTGCCTGAGCCTGCAGTCTTGCCTCGTCACGACTGTGCACCAGACCCTGAACAATTTCTGATGGAACATATTTTTTAAAAGCACCCAGCGCTTTTTTCATTGAATCCATGGTTTCGCCCATCTGTTGAATTTCTGTGATCGGCGAACGCAGGTCGATCGATCCGTCAAAATCAAGATTCTGAATGCGGCCGGCTTCTGCGGTCAGTCGCTTTATTGGTTCGGTAAGCTCGCGGGCGATGGCCGAGGTAAGAAAACCGGCAATAATCAACAGCCAGAATGAGAAGAGCAGGGTGGTTTCGTGAATGCGGGCGATTGGCCCGATAAAGTCATCTTCAGGAACGATGATGCCAAGAACCCAGTCGCGGCCAAAATTCTCGGGAAAAGGCCGAAACGACGAAACATAACGGTTGCCATCATGGTCGATGGTGAACTTGAACTGGCCGCTGTTGAGGTAATTTTCGATCGCCGCCTTGATTGGGCCTGATTTAAGGCTTTCGCGGGTTGGTGATCGGGGTGATCTGATATTGTCCGGGCTGATTCCGGATTTTTCTGGGTAGGCGAGTACATTTCCTTCGCTGTCTGCAATAAAGGCAATACCCGATTCGCCAATTTTAAGGCTTTTGAGAAATTCTGCGAGTTCGTAAAGTCTGAAATCTATGCCTACTGCGCCCACAAAGTTTCCTTCAAAGTCGAATACCGGATGAGCGCAGGTGATGCCCGGTACCTGATCAGTGAACAAACGGTACTCGCGGCTCCATACTGTTGTTCCTTCAGATTTTGCAAGTACATACCAGGGCCTCTCGCGCGGATCATAACTGAGCAACGAGCTGCTGCGGGTTGCAATAATCTGCCAGTGCTGGTCGCGGTCAATTTCGATCATACCTGAAGGCTCACTGGTGCGCGAGATGATTCGCGTCGAAAAATTGCCGTCTTCGAGCCTGCGTGACATGATGAAATTGCCATTTTCATCGCCGAGATATACAGCTGAAAACTGTGGATAGATCTCAAGGGTTTCGAGGCTGATCGTCTCTACCAGCTCTGGTGATTTTGAAAATGAATTGCCGCGTTCGATCATTTTGCGCAGCAGTGTGCCGGTTTTACGTGCCGGGTCAAGATGGTTGCTTGTCTGTCTGATGACCGTTTCTGATATCTGATACAGCAGTTCATCAGAAGACTGCAGCATGATTTCCGAATTGCTGCGATAGCCATAAACGACGATTCCGGCCACTATCAATGAAAACAGCGCCAGAAAAGAGAAAAAGACCACGACCTGCAGTCTGTATGTACGAAAACCGGTATTGTTCATCAGTAGATCCTGTTGAGAATTCTAGCACTTTTACCCATTTTTCGCAGCAATATTAAACCACTGTCTGTATCTTTGCCTGTTGCTCAAAATCGGGCAAAAGGGTATATTGTCTGACGAAAAAAGACAGCCCGGAGGTCGCAAGGAATGTTGGACAACAAGACAATTGCCGCTGCCATGACCATCAAGCTCGATGCCGAACTGCCGTCTTACCCGGCTTTTGAACCTGGCATCAGAAGAGCCCCGGATCGTGGCTTTACATTGAATCAGGGCGAAACCGAAACTGCCCTTAAAAACGCTCTGCGCTATATTCCTGAAGAGTTGCACGAAGCTCTGATTCCCGAATTTCTCGATGAGCTTAAAACCCGTGGTCGCATCTATGGCTACCGTTATCGCCCGGCAGGCAATCTCAAGGGCCGCCCGATCGATGAATACAGGGGCAACTGCATCGAAGGCAAGGCTTTTCAGGTGATGATCGACAACAATCTCGACTTTGCCATTGCTCTTTACCCCTACGAACTGGTTACCTATGGTGAAACCGGTCAGGTCTGCCAGAACTGGATGCAATACCGCCTGATCAAAAAATATCTCGAAATCATGACCCAGGATCAGACGCTGGTGGTGATGTCGGGGCATCCGCTCGGCCTGTTCAGGTCACATTCCTCGGCTCCGCGTGTCATTATGAGCCATGGTCTGATGATCGGTATGTTCGACAATCAGGAAGAATGGCACCGCGGCATGCAGCTGGGCGTTACCAATTACGGCCAGATGACTGCAGGTGGCTGGATGTACATCGGGCCGCAGGGCATCGTACACGGAACCTTCAACACCATTTTGAACGCCGGCCGCATGAAACTAGGCATTGGTGCAGATGAAGACCTCACCGGTCATCTTTTTGTTTCTTCCGGTCTTGGCGGCATGAGCGGCGCGCAGCCGAAGGCCATCGAAATAGCCAATGGCGTTGGTATCATTGCCGAAGTTGACGAATCGCGAATCAAGACGCGGCACGAACAGGGTTGGGTCGCAAAAATCGCCAGAACACCGGCAGAAGCCTTCGATCTGGCTCATGAACACATGCGCGCCCGCAAAAGTACCTCGATTGCTTTTCATGGCAATATTGTCGATCTGCTTGAATATGCGGTTAATAAAAGGGTTCCGATTGAACTGCTTTCGGATCAGACTTCATGCCATGCGGTTTATGATGGCGGTTACTGCCCAAAAGGCCTGACTTTTGCCGAACGCACTGAAATGATCGCGAAGAATCCCGTCAAATTCAGAGAAATGGTTGACGCTTCATTGAAAGCCCACTTTAAAGCCATCAAAACCCTCTGTCAGCGTGGTACTTACTTTTTCGATTACGGCAATGCCTTTATGAGATCAGTTTTCGATGCCGGCGTCAAAGAAATCTGCGCCAATGGCGAAAACCCGCGTGATGGTTTTATCTGGCCCTCATACGTTGAAGATATAATGGGCCCGATGCTGTTCGATTATGGTTACGGACCCTTCAGATGGGTTTGTCTCAGCGGCCGAAAAGAAGATCTGGCAAAGACTGACCAGGCTGCTATGGCTTGCATCGATCCGAACCGCCGAGCACAAGACCGCGATAACTACGTCTGGATCAGAGACGCCGAAAAGAATGCGCTGGTGGTGGGAACCCAGGCGAGAATTCTTTATCAGGACACCGAAGGCCGGGTTAAAATCGCGCTCAAATTCAATGAAATGGTTCGCAATGGCGAAATCGGCCCCGTAATGCTTGGTCGCGATCACCACGATACCGGCGGCACCGATTCGCCATACCGCGAAACCGCCAATATCAGAGATGGCAGCAATATCATGGCCGAAATGGCTACACATTGCTATGCCGGTAATGCCGCCCGCGGCATGAGTCTGATTTCGCTGCACAACGGTGGTGGTGTTGGCATCGGCAAGTCGATTAACGGCGGCTTCGGGCTGGTTCTCGATGGCAGCGAAAGGGTTGACGAAATCATCAGGCAGGCCATGACCTGGGATGTCATGTGTGGTGTTTCGCGCCGCGCCTGGGGTCGTTGCGAAAACGCCATCGAAGTGACTGCTGCCTTTAACCGCAGCGGTGCTGGTAATCATGTTACGCTGCCTTTTATTCCGCAGGAAGACGCAGTTAAAAAAGCCGTCGCCGATCTGTTCAAAAAATAAATCCGCCTCATAAGGTGCATACCCGCGTGTACTGCTTCTGCAGACCGCGGGTATGTTTTTTGGGGCTCGTTTTTAAAGCATTTCGATCAGATTTTCTTCGGGCTGGTCTGAGCTGATATGCTGACGTTGATAAGATGCGGGCAGTTCACTGCTGGTTGTGGCGTCAATCATTACCCTGCTGGCGGTGCCTGTTTTACTGCGGCCTTCGAGCTGGGCGGCCTGACCGACCAGACTGCCGATTACGGTGGCGTCGAGCATTCCCTGTTCAGAGCCAACCCGGCCGCTGATGACGCTGCCAGTGCAGATGCCGACGCCGTTTTCGATCGTGAAAAGGCCTCTCTGCCGCCGGTCGAAATTAAATTCGTGCAGGGCGGCGCGCATTGCCAGACCTGCTTTGACCGCACTTTCAGCACAATTGGCGTTTTCGTGGGCATAAAAAACTGCCTGAATTGCATCGCCAATAAGCTTGTCGATCAGACCGCCGTTGCCTTCGATGCAGTCAGCCATGCGACTGAAGTAATCATTGAGCATGGCGACAACCTCTTCGGGTGGGTATTTTTCAGAAATGTTGGTAAAGCCACGGATATCAGAAAACAGTATGCTGCCCCTGACACGGCTGCCACCAGGTTTCAGCAGATGTTCGTCATCCTGCGAAATTGCGTCGAGCACGTTTCTCGAAACAAGCTGACTCAGCTGTTGTTTTTCGAAAAGCTTGCGGGATGCCTTATTGAATGCGGTCGCCAGTTGATCGAATTCGTCGCCGTTGTTTATCTGCAGGCGAAAATTGAAGTTCTGACGACCCAGATGGGCAACAGCTTCTTCGAGCGCCGGAATCGGTCGTAACAGAACACGGCTCAGACCTCTGGCGAGAACCAGACCGCAGAGAGCGGCCAAAGTTGCCAGCAACAGCAGGCCTGTCGAGCCAGATACACTTTTTCCCCGACCTTCTGGCCTGGCATAAGCCATTATCCAGACATCGCCGTTGACCGCGGGGGTGGTAAAAAGCAGGTGCGGATCAGGAGCATCGAGATTGTTGATGCGAACCGAATCTCCGAAGGAGTAAAGAGCTTCGGCCAGAGGCCATAGTTGCCGCCAGGATAGATTGTTGTGAATACTGGTTTTAACCGACTGGTCGATGAGACGCCGGTGGTTGTAAGACTGTCTGAGATAAAGATTGAGAAAGATGCGATAGCCGTTATGCGAAAACACCTGCCTGACCAGGCCTCTCTCTATGAATTCGCTGAAGTCATAAACCCAGCACCCAGAATCGGTCTGAAGAATTGAAATACCCTTGACTTTGCCCTTAACATCACGCCAGAAGGATGTGGTCAATTGCTCGCGTCTGGTGCTCATGGAGTTGGGAACAGGGGCCTTTTCTTCAGCAAAGGCTTTTGAAATAAGTCGATTGTCGACAACATTATCTAGGAAACCCACCATATACTGGGACTTATTGAGAACATGGTTGATTTTCTCCGGCGGCAGGTGGTTCATGGCACCCAGCTGATACAGCATGTTTCTGGCGTGAATGCCGACAAAAAGATATGGCGTTTCGGTAATTTTCTGTCTGTTAGTTCCCATGCCAACAATGTCATCAAGGTCTGGGTGGTAAAAAATGTAAGAATCAAGCATGTCCATCAGGCGCAGATGTTTTTTTCCGGGCTCTTCTCCGCCTTCTTCGGCGAAAAAACCGGTTCGGGTATTGATTTTTTTCAGCTGATCCGGTTGCCAGTCAGAAAGAATTGCGGTGAACAGATTACGAAAAAGAACATTTCGCGTTATCTGGTTTTTTACAGCCTGATCGGTGATAAAAGCGGTATTGCGCATGTGGTCGAGCACGTCTTCTGCTTCAAGATGTTTGCTGGTGTTCAGATAACAGATACCGAACCAGATCGAGCCGCTGAGCGGCAGAAGCATGCCGGCAAAAAGGCCTGCTGCGACTATTTTTTGAATGTTTTGCACGCCTTTGATACGACCAGAGATGATTCCTGCCATTGCCATTGTCATGGCGAGAGAATAGGCGAGGAGAATAGTGCTGACCAGCATTTTCAGCGTCTCTGAATTTGTCTGCCTTGCGTCAGAAATGCTGATCGCCAGGAGTGTCTGGCTGTTTTCTATGTGTTTCCAGGCCAATTTCCTGAAAGATTCAGGGGTTGAACCTATCAGGGCGAGTTTGCCTGCTGTTTCGACGAATCTGGGCAGAGTGCTCAACGATGTGGTGCCAAAACTGTGTTTAGAGAAGGCGTTGCTGAATCTATGACAGGTTGTTTTCAACATGAATTCCGGATTCAGGCTTGCAGCTGAGACGGCTGAGAGGATGAATCTGTGATCGAGTCTGCCGCTTGAATCTGGCATTGGCAGCAGGCTGATAAACATCTCACTGTTGTTGGCTGTTGAAAAATGCGATTTGGCGAGCCCAAGGCTGGTCGAAACAAAGTCGAAGATGCCAAAAATCCGACTGAGTTCGCGGTCTTTACTGACATGGCGAATGAAGTCCGGAACCTGTTCCAGATTCTTTTTATGCCGCTCTGATAGTCTTTTCCAGCTTTGAACAAGAATTTGCCGCAGTTGCTGATCGCTCTGCGGCTGCGCGAATGGAGTTCTGATTTGCCAGCTGCACTGTGCCGGGTCAGATGCAATCACGATAACGATGTCAGGAACCGTACCGGTAAAACGCCTGAATTGTTTTGAGAAGAGTTCTATGTTCTGAGCAGGGGTGTTGCCAATATGACCAATAGATGCAATAAACGGGTGGCGAAGATACTCATTGGCTCCCGCTTCGCCTTTATATAATTTATGAATGATCTGGTCAAAATCGTCTGCCTGCAGGGCGTGGCGAATCCAGTGCCGAGGTTCGAGTGCCGTCTCGTATTTTTTCAGTTCGATGTTGAACTTCTGTCGCATTCTTGAGTCTGCAAGCTGTTTTTCCATGGTCATTGCCGCAGCAAAAATGAATCTGGCGACAATTACCGGAAAAAGGATAAGCAGAAGCCAGAGAAGAAGGTAGGTGAAACTGCTGGCAGACTGTCGGTTAATGCTAAGCCCGGTTTCGTTTTCTCTCATTTGAGGGCTCCCTTCAGTTCAAAAACTGAAACCGGCTGACTCTTGCCTTTTATGGCCAGATTGCCATGCAGGTGGGTAATGAAACTGGCCTCAACCGCTTTTGCGGTCTCATTGTCAATCAGTATATGCGATTGGCTGTCAAAATGTGAATTGGTTTCGAGTCTGGCAGCAAGATTTACCGGGTCGCCGATCAGAGTGAAGTCTTTTCGGCTTTGCCTGGCCCCGATTTTGCCCCTGATAACATTGCCGGCGGCAATACCAATGCCGATTTTTATTTTCGGCAGGCTGGTGTCTGACAAATTTCGATTCAGCTGTGGCAAAGCTGCGAGGCATGACAGGGCTGCAGCGCATGCGGCGAATGAGGGGCTATCGTCGCAATTTTCCGGTGAAAAACTGACCATAATTGCGTCGCCTATGTATTTTTCAATCTGCCCCCGGTTATTTTTCAGGCAGGGCTCAAAGGTCGAAAAATAGCGGTTGAGCAGCGAGATTGCCGACTCTGGCTCGATTTTCTCACACAGGCTGGTAAAATCACGGATATGTATAAAAACGATAACCCGGTAAACGAGTTTGCCCAGAGACTCCTGCATCGTCATCGCTTCGAGGCTTATTGAGTCTGAGACTTCTTCGGAGACGAAGCGTTGCAGTCTTTGTCTCTGCTTCATTCCTTCAGACATTGTATTGAAGTGTTCAACAAGAGTGCCGAGCTCGTTTTCAGACCGGAAATCAATTATCGGAAAATGCCCCTGCTCAAGCTGATAACTGCCATCTATAAGCAGATTGATAGGCTTGAGAAAGACCTCTGCCAGAAGGGAACTTAGGACTGCCAGAAGCAGCAGGGCGTAGGGGATCAGCAGCAGGCCGGCTACCCTGAACAGTTGCTCGTTTATCGCCAGAGTGCTTATCAGACACTTTGAGACGAGAACGAACGGCAGTTCAGCCATAGCTCTTACGGCAAAAATACTGATAATGCCGTTGTTGTCTCTTGTAACCCAGCTAGCCTCTTTCTCTGTCTGATCGGGTTTTCTGGTTGCTTCTATCATGTCTTTTTCACGCAAAGCTGACAATGGCCATGCTACCGACTGGTCGATTTCCGTTGAATTTTCCTGACAGCGGAAAACAGCTGATTGAAAAAGCATCTGGTCTCGACTGTAGAAAAATATTCCGTGCTGATTCTGAGTTTCAAGATAGTGCTCAATGGTGTTGCGCACATTTTTTATAAATGTAACTCCAGCCCATGGTTCTGCCTTGTTCTTGTCGGGGAAGAGCTGGTGAAAAGATAACCGGAAATAGTTCTTGTCGGCATTGCGTGACATGAAATACTGACCGTCAGTGCAGCAGAAGCTGTCGCGGTCGACTTCGTTCAGGTGAACGCTGAATGCCTTCCATTTTGCAAGGGCGGTCTTTTCTTCTATGTTCTCTGCAAAATCGGGGCGCATGGCTCCGACAAACTCGAAGATGTTGTATAGCTGACCGAAACTGATTTCCTGTGCCACACGGAATTTGTTAATGTCGTCGACGGAAATGTCTCTCGTATCAGGGAGTTGTTCGAGAAAAAGCCCATCGCTGCGTAAAAAACCATAACCTTCGTAAAGTATGCCTATTTTACTCTTGAGCATCTGATGAATGACTTCGCGGCTTTGTGTGCTCTGTTTACGAAGCTGTTTCACAAATTGCGATGTGGCGCGTTGCTCCTGCAGGTCGTGGTTGAGAATGTTGAACTCAAGCATCTGCAGGTCGCTGACCAGATTCTGAGTCTGGGCTGAAATGGTGACCCGGTTGAAGTGTTCGATAAATTCAATCGAAGTCAGAATGAATGCAGCAAATGGCAGAAGGGTTGCCGCAAGAATGGCAACTTTAAACCGCTGATGCAGGGGAGAAGGGGGCAGGTTACCTGATAGATATTGCCTGACCAGTGCTACTCCTGAAAACGCGAACAGCAGTAGTAGCAGGCTGATTTGCGGCAGATAGAGTTTCAGAGATGAACCTTTGAATTCTCTGCTGACAAGCAGGTATGGCAACTGCGAAGGTTTTTGCGCTGCTGTGCCTGAGCTGATGCTGCGGTCATACCAGCTTTGCCCTTTGTGAGAACCGATGCGCAGGGCTGCAGGGTCGACCGGTGCAACGCAGACAAGTCTGTCTTCAGCTGTCATGAAAAAGTCTCTTTCTGGTATGGTCCTGAGCATTGCATAGCCGCGTCTGGAATCTTTTGATCTGGTGCGTTTTCTGGCAAAATCAAACAGCTGCTGAGGGGAGATTGAATTCTCTGAAAATACAAGCAGAAAGGCGTAATTAAGGCCATTTGAGTGATTTTTAAAACGACTGTGGAAAAGCAACATTCGATCAGTGTCATTTTTGCAGAAAAAACCACTGGCAAAAACGTCAGACCGGTCTGCCAGGGTGAGATAGTTACCGAATACGGTTTTTGCTACTGCCGGAAAAAGTTTACTTGAGTCTTTTTCGGAGCCAGTCGGATCTGGAAAAAGGTGCTGCATGATAACTGCAATGGATTTACGGCCAGGATTGATCGGTGACAAGGCGGTGGCTGATCCGCCGGTTTTTCGGTCAGAAAGACGCATGATGCCGCAGAAAATTGGCTTAATCCCGCAGTTGTTGCCTATTGATTCAGAAAGATACCGGCTGATTGTCTCAGGTGAGTCACTGATTGTCGCAGGCATATCTGTAGCTCTCAGGTCGCCGACTGCTTTTTCTATGCCTGTGCTGAGAAGTGTTTCAAGACTGAGGTCGTGGCTGAAACTTTCGATTTCTTCACGCAATATGTGTGAGGCTGTCAGCATGGTCTTGCCGGTATCGGCTTCGATGTAAACATTCAGGAAAAATCTGCAGCAGACTGCCGGCAGAACAAAGACGAACAGCCAGAATACCAGCAGATTGCCGGTTTCCGGCCGCGCCGGGCTGATTGTTTTCAGCTGTGACCCGTCAGGCATCGATTAGTTCCTGCAGCTCGTGGATTGACATTTTCTGTGATATTTCAGGCACGTCTAATGATACCACTCTGGCGCGATTTTTCAGCAGGTTTTCTGTTGCCGGATCAATGATTATGCAGGTATTGGCTGCAAACTTGCTATATGACTCAAGGGTGGCGGCCAGCTGCAGAGGTTCGCCGATGATGGCCGCTTCGAGTTTTCCGGTATTTGAGCCGGTAACCCCGGTGGTAACCTGGCCAGTTGCAATGCCAATGCCGTTGGTTATCGCGAACTGCCCGGCCGCCGCTCTGGCCGCGTTGAATTCCGCAAGCCGGTGGCGCATTTCAAGTGCGGCTCTGGCTGCAGATATTGCCCGAATTTCCTCATCTTCAGACAAAAAGACGGCCTGGATGGCATCACCGATCAGTTTGTCGATATGGCCGCCATTCGCTTCGATTATTGGGCACATCAGCGTAAAATAATCGTTGAGCATGGCGACGACCTCTTCGGCGCTGTGGTTTTCGCTGATGGTCGTAAAGCCTCTGATGTCAGAAAAAAGGATGGTTGCACAGCGCCGCCTGGGTGCTTCCTGTGTGTTGCCGGTTTTAACCGCTTCAGCTGCTGTCTGCGAGACCAGCTGCAGCATTTTTCGCCTTTCGAGCAGTTTAAGGTTCATTTCATTCATCGAAATGGCAAGATGGTCGAATTCATCACCGGTATTGAGGTCGAGCAGCCAGTCATGCCGGTTTTCTTCAATTGCTCTGATGGCTTCAAGGAATGGTGGAACCGGCAGCAGAATCAGGCGTGAGATGCCGGTGGCAAGTGTCAGGCAGCTCAACAGGGCCAGGAAGGCAAGAAGTCCGGCACCGCTGTATTGCCTGCTGCCGTTGTGCAGTGGCCTGGCCCTGGCAACGGCAAAAATTGACCTTTCAAGCATGGTTTCAGTAACCAGAAGATGTGGGTCGTCGAGCTGAAGGCTATTGACCACACTCGTATCAGAATTGCTGTAAAGGGCGTCGGCAGCTTCTAATGTCATGATTGGCGGATTTACGTCGGCATAGCCACGCCAACGCCCTCTGAGGCTGCGCTCATAGAACTCGCTGATCGCGTAAAAGTCGATTTCGACACGATAACCGTCAAGTGTAAACTTGTTTTTAAAGCTGCCACGGGCGTTGATTTCGTCAATAATCTGCATTGGCAGAAGGTTATTGGTTACCAGACAGAGAATGCCCATCATCTGCTGCGGCCCCTTGAGAAAGAATATCGTCAACAGGTCGCGCCTGGCCAGCAGTGTAGCGTTGTTCAATTCTCCGGGGCTACCGAGAAGACCGTTAAAAAACTTGTCGTCAACGAGTTCTTCCATGACGCCGCTCGAAAAATCAGCCATCTGAGCTACCTTGCGTCGGCCGGCATCTGACATGTGAGCAAAGGCGTCGGTAAACATCAGGGCCCGCCGAAAGGCTCCAGAAAGAACATTCGGCAGTTCATTCTTACGAAAACGTTCTTCCGGCTTCTGGCCACGAAAATAATCCCTGTCATGTGTGGCTGAGTAAAGATAAAAATTATCGAAATGGGCTTTGAAACGGGAATACTTGTCGTTGAAGAAGAAACGGTCGACATAATCCCCCCATTTTTCAGGCGAAAGATGTGCAATTATATGGCTGATATGGAACATAAGCAGTTGCTGGCGGTATCGCTGCAGACGAAACGCCGTTTCGCTCTGACGCAATATCTGTCTTATCTGTCGCGTTATCTGGCGGGATTCAGAATCACGGGCGTTGCTTGAATTGGCGGCGGCAAGCCATGCCAGCCCGGTCAGTGGCAGAAACATGCTGACAAAAAAGGCGACAGTAATGAGTCTGGCCAGACTGGTACGCAGTTTCATCTGCCCGAGACTGGTGCCGGCCCCAAGCAGAAAACTGAACGACAGAAAAATCAGCAGGCCGAGGTCTATATGAGTTGCATGTTCACGCAGATGTTTTTGCCTGGTTTTTCCGGAAACAGTGAGTTTGACCGCCGCACGGTTCAGCTGGTCAGTTGAGCCTGGACGGTTGAAAGATGCCCGGAACTGCTCAGAAAGTCTTGTTATCATCGAGATATCGCCATTTTCTTCGATGAATTTCGGCAGTTCGGTTGGTTCAGCCTGACCCCAGGTAATTGAAATTTCACTGTCTGACATGTCGCGGCAAGCTCGTGTGATCACCGTCGTCGGGTCGAGATGGCTTATCAGTATGCCGGTTATGATATTGTTGCCCTGCCCCGGTGGGAAAGGCGGGCGCATGCTGACTATATAAAGACGTTCGCGGTAGCGGGCGGAAAATGAGCCATGCAGACTCCAGAAATGGGTGTTGAAATGGTCGAAAATTTCGAGAAACTGACTGAAAAAATTGAATGGCGCATAGGTTTTAAGTTCAGCGGGTTCGTTTTCCCGGAAATTTGCTCTTGAATTGAGAAAAAGACACATCTCGGCGAATTCCTGCCGGATTTCCCGTAACTGCTCAGGTGCCGGCATTGGCTCATCACGCAAAAACAGCCCGCATTTTGCCGGGTCAGGGTTTAAACCTGCAACAAAAACGGGCCTGATGCCTGTTTCGAACTCCAGAGTGCGACTGAAAGACGCGAGCTGTTCTGCAATATCGCCGGAAAAATCAGGCAGTGATTTACCGATTGGCGAATTGGCAAGCGTCGAAGGGTTGTTTTTGAGAACAGCCATGTCGTAGGCGCGCGTGTAATAGCTCAGATTAAGTTGTTTTTTTAGAAGCTGCTCAGGATGAAGTCGGGCATCGAGCTCTCTGGCGCGGGTCATCAGCTGATGTTGCCCCATGGCGGCGAACTGCTCCTGTTGTTCTTTTAAAGTGGCAAAATAAAGATTGCGGCCCACAAGAGCCGGAATGAAAACGGCCACCAGCCACAGCAGAACCGGGGCAATTTTCATGAAGGTGCTGCGGCGTATGTTGAGCAGAACCTGATCAGTAGACGACTTCATAGGTCTTCACCGGCAGTGCCTTTCCTTTGATTTTTATTTCGCCATGGAACCTGGCAGTGATCTCTTTGCCCGCGGCCTCCATAGTCTCGCTGTCTGTAAGAATATGGCATTTATGATCGAAATGTGATGAGGCTTCGAGTCTGGCTGCCAGGTTAACCCGGTCGCCGATGACCGTATAGTCAAGACGACCCTGGTATGAGCCGATCCGGCCCGAAATGACTTCGCCGGTTGAAATGCCTGCTCCAGGCATGATTTCGGGAAGCCCTCGCTGTTGCAGGGCCCGGTTAAATTCCGGCAGCCGCCTGGCGACTCTGATCATGGCGTTGCACGCTCTTCTGGCTGACGAATCACCCTCTTCATCAGCAAAAATCGCCATGATGGCATCGCCGATATATTTGTCGATCTGGCCGCCGGCAGCGATTATTTCAGCTTCTACAAAGGGAAAATACAGGTCCAGCATCTGAAAAAGCTGTTCCGGGCTTAGAGATGTGCTTAGTTCACTGAAATGACGGATGTGCGTAAAAACTATGCTGCGTCTGACTTTCTGCGATAAAATCTCACTGCGCGTCCGGCTTTCAGAAACTATAGTCCGGGTCGCCTCAGGCGAGATAAACCTTTCCAGACGCTCTCGCTCGCGTATGTGCTGGCTCATGTGGTTGAACTCATTTGTCAGTAGCGAAAGCTCGTTGCTGAAGCTGTTGCTTATTCTTACCAGCATCCCTTCACCGGTGAGCCTGGCGGCGGTCAGCAGCCTGTCAATCGGCGGATTGAACAGTTCTGAGAGTATGCTTACCAGCATGATCAGAAGCATAAGGATGTAGACAATATTCGCTCCGATAATGCCGACAGCAAGAGAACGCTGTTGAGAAATTCTGCTCATGCGGCAACTCGCAACTGCAATCAGCGGGTAACCTGCTATTTTTCGGCCGCTGATAAGAATCGGGGTGCCGTCTTTATCTTCGAGTCTGATTTCAGCTTCGGCCCTGCCGTCAGTGAGAAGTTCTGCAACCCGCAGCTGCTCAATGCCGGGTTTTTGCCCCTCTGGCCAGACTTTGCTGAGGTCGAGACTTGAACTGTTCATATCGAAGGAACTGACGATCTGGCTTTCAATGAGTCCTTCCTCTGTTTCCTGTCTGAATACCCGCCAGCGTTCGGTTAATTGCTGCACAATAAGGTGGGCGAGTTCGCGAATATCCTGAATAAGCAGCAGAACCGCACCCTTTCGTTCTTCACCTGCTGCTGTGGGAGGCAGGATCTTGTAGCTCATCATCCTGAAATTGCCGAAGTCCTGCTTTGATGTCTGGGCGGTGCCTTCGTAACTGCAGAAATTATCGATATCGATGGCCGGGAAAATTTCTGACATGGCCAGCAGTTTTTTGCCGCGTGATGTGCTCTGCAGATTTTTGTGCAGACTCTCAGGCATCAGGCCGGTCAGCTGAAAAAACCTGATAATCGAGGCATACATGAATTCTCTTGTCAGACTGAGTTTCTTTTCGAGTTTGATGACATAAACCTTGTTATAATCGAGAAACTCCAGAATAAGGCCGTCATTGCGCAGCAGCCCCGCTCCGGAAAATGTCTGGTCGAGCTCGGTCTGGATGAACTTTCTCAGGTATTCTTCATCTGTATTGCAGGCAACTTCGCGCATGCGGTTGATAAAATCACTGAACCCGGCAAAATGGTTCTGATCGCCGGCTTTGATCGCCAGTTCGAGTTGCTGCAGATGGCTTTTCAGTTTCAGGCCCATCTGGCTTTGCCTTCGCTGCAGTTCAAGGTTCAGGTGTCGATGCGTATAAAACACAAAGATTGCAACTGGCAGCACCGTTGCCAGAAGAACTGAGAGAAACAGCCGTGTGCGGATATTGACCCTCAGATTGCCGTGTTGATGAAAACTTCTAAGCGCCAGCAGTGTCAGACAGAGAAAAAGAAAGATGATGAACCCGGGCCTGACGGCTGTGAACTGATCATCATGTGAATCCGGCATAGCCATAATCTCGAAATGCGGGTATAGTGCCGGCCTGTATGACATGATTCCGCGGTTCAGCAGGTCGCTGATCTGGTCTTTCTGTCTGAAAATACCTGAAGTGAGAAGGTTTATGTTCAACGGACCAACCAGTTTCAGACGATTGTCTGCTGTTGTGTGAATAAACGGGAACGGCCGCGCTGGTTTAAGCACCATTCTTGCGGCCAGCCCTGACTGGGCCAGGTTTCTCCTGGCGAGAGCAAAGCTGTGTGCCAGAGAACTGTCTGTTTCACGAAAGAGTGCAATATAGCTGAAAATCACTTTGCCATGCGCATCTTTGACCAGTCGTCTGGCAGTGCGCAGGCGGTTCATGCCGCTTTTCTCGCTGAAACCGCAAGTGAAGTCTTCGTCTGCGTCAACCGGGTCAAGGTAAGTGCCGAAGGTTGAGATGATGAAGCTTTTCAGAATCTTACGGCCGCTTTTGCCGGAACTTGTCTGGGGCTTGCCGCCATGCTGCTTCAGCAGTTCTCCAAGGATCTCGCGGGCCGCTCTCAGGCCAGGCCTCGGAAAATCAGGGGCTTTGACCGGATCGGTGAATACTTCAAGGTTCTGCAGATCGGTTCCGGCGGTCATCAGTAGCAGCATTTCGTGACTTCTGATGCGGGAAAACAGACGGTTCAGATGTTTGCCTGCCGAATCACCCAGGTTTGCCGCCGGCAGCAGTTTTGCATTTTTTGGCGGCAGGCCGGCTATTTCTTCGGCCATTTCAATCTGGTTGATCAGCCATGCACCAGGCTCACAGGTTTTATTCAATGTGTCATAGGCATCGAGAAGCCGGTCGGCAAGGTCTGCCCTGGCGGTTTCCCGCTGCTGCTGAACAGAGAAATTGAGAAGCCCGAAGATCGCCAGAGACGGAAGAAAAAGAGCTAGAAACCAGAACAGAAGCAGGTGCTCAAGGCTGAAGGGTTTGGGGCGCAGCTGTTGCAGCTCCCCGGTCTGAAAATTCTGCGACAGCATTGCCAATCAGTTTGATGCCTGCGGCAGAATGTTAACTTCAGCGGGAAGCTGTTTGTCTGCAGGATTCTGTCCTTCGATCTCGAAACGATTGCTGAGCAGATTACGTGCTGCCTGAGAGTTTGCCAGCTGCAGGGCGGTCTTGCCCCGGTTATTGATGACCGCAAAGTCGGCCCCGTTTTTAAGCAGAGCTGAAATCATGGGGATATTGTCATTTTTGACGGCCAGATGCAGAGGCGTATTGCCGTTTACGTCTTCCTGGTTCACGTCGCAGCCATTGCTGATAAGCACTTCAAACATCATCGAGTTCGAATTTTCGCTGGCGATATGAATCATGCCGCGGGAAAAATTGTTTACGGCGAAGATATCGGCGCCACGGTTTATCAGCTCGGCTGCAAGAGCATTCTGGCTGTTGGCAAGGGCATAATGCAGGGCGGTATTGCCCGATTTGTCGGCGTGTGCAAGATCCGGCTTTTTCTGCAGAATCTGGCGTGCGAATTCTTCGTGCCGGTATTCGATCGCGTAAAGCAGAGCGTTTTTGCCGTTCGCGTCGGTTGAGTTAAGGTCGGGTGCCTTTTTTAAAAGATATTCAGCGGCCTGCAATTTGCTATTTGCTATTGCCAGACAAATGGGCGGAGTGCCGGCCGGGCTTTTCTTCTTCAGATCGGCACTATGGCTTTCGAGTTCCGCGAGCTGTGAGGGTGAATCAGCATCGATAGCCCGAAAAAGCGGGTCATTACTGTCGGGTATCGCGATGATTTCCTGTTGACTGAAGAAAGGCCAGCCATTTACCAGGTTGAATTCGACGATAATGGTTCCTTTTGAGAAGTTAGCGCCCTTGCTCTGCAGATAATTCGTGATCGGCTCGCTTTTGCTGAAGGCCAGATCGCCAGGGGTCCAGCCGTAGCTGATTCGTGCATTCATATCAGCCCCGTTTTCGACGAGAAGAACCGCGATGCGCAGATGATTCTCACGAGCGGCGTAGTGCAGCGGGGTGAAGCCGCCGTATGCTTCGATCGAAGGTTTTACGCCGGCCTTGAGAGCAGCTTTGGCTACGTCGTAGAAGCCGTAGCGGGCCGCATGATGCAGAATGCTGTAACCGTTGCGGGTGACCGCCGTAACGTCAGCGCCAGCCTGCATCAATATCTGCACCGATTCTGACGCCTGGCTTTCGAGGGCGAGGTGCAGCGGTGTAACCTGATTCTTGTCGCGCGCGCTGACATTCTCTTTGCTGTCGATCAACATTCTGAGAACCTGGTGACGATTGAGCGCTGCCGCTACGTGCATGGCGGTTCGCTTTGTCTGCGGGTCGATAACGCCTGAAAGGCGGCCATTTCTTTGCAATCCGACAAGTTCTTCATCTGAATGGTATTTTATCAGCGCAATCGCCGGTTCGACCGGTCGGCCGTCGGCTTCGCGTCGAGGTTCTTCAGCCTTGTCAGAAAAAAGCTGGGCGATCATGACAAGAGCGAAAAGCAGGTAAAAGCCGCAGCCGGGTGCATCGTTCGCTTTACGTGTTCGGGCCATAAAATCCGCTCCTGTCTGATGTTTTATTGTGAAGTAGTCGCATTAAACTCCTGAGATTCCGGGTCTGCACCCGGAATGACGGGAAATGCATCTGTCATTACCGCGCAGGCTGGAATCTAAGTCAAACCGGGATTGAGTCGTGCCTGTGAGCTCGCCCGGATTTATTGAATTGTAACATAAAGCCTGCTAGTATGTGTGTAAAAATGGCTTGCAGGAAAGGACTTCTTCATGACCCTGTTCAGAACCGATCTGCTCAAGGCCGGCCCGCCGGCTGATATTTCCGTACCCCGTAAAAAAAATATGATGTGCCTGAACGAAAGCGTTCTCGACCCATATCAGACGATCGACGAAGCTTTTCATCAGAATATGCAGCAGGTGCATCTCAACCGCTATTTCAGCGGCGTTACCTCTGAACTCAAAAAGCTGCTCGTAGACTACGTCGGGCACGGTATTACCGGTGAAAACCTTCTCTGGGGCAATGGCGCCGACGACATGCTGTTTGCCGCCTTTCTGGCGGTGCGCGAGAACAATGACGCGTTCGCCCTTTCCCTTGCCCCGTCTTATTTCGACTACTCGACCTATTCGCAGGCCGCCGGTCTCGGAATCAGATTCATGGACTTTCTGCCCGACTTCGATTTTGATGAAAAAGAGTATGTGAAAATCCTCAACTCGGATAACTGTCGGCTCGGCATTCTCTGCAACCCCAATAACCCGACCGGGCACCTGCTCAGCGACGAAAAGATTCTCTATGTGCTCAACAACACCCGCAAACCTGTGCTGCTCGACGAAACCTATTTCGAATTCAGTGGTATCACCTGGGTCGACCGTATCAAAGACTTCAGTCATCTGCTGATTGTCAGATCGTTTTCGAAATCGTTTTCGGCGGCCGGTCTGCGTTTTGGCTATATTGTCAGCCAGCCGCAGAATATTGTCGAACTGCGCAAGGTGCAGACGATCTTTAACACCAGCATCATGGTGCAGACCTTCGTCATGACGATGCTGATGAACAAAGACCTGTTTCTGCGCCATACCCGCGAAGCGGTTGCTCTGAAAAAGAGTCTCTATGAAGAAATGCAGGGAATCGAAGGCCTGAAATCATACCCGTCGCATACCAACTTCGTGACCTTCAGTGCCGGTGAGCGTTCGGCCGCTCTCTTCGAACATCTTAAGAATAACGAAATCGCCATTCGCGACGTCGGCGCGCATCGGCTGTTAAAGAACTGCCTGCGCGTCAGCGTCGGCAGTCTCGAACAGAACCGTTATTTTATCGATCAGGTCAAGGC
>JAKQKW010000216.1 GCA_029560455.1 Candidatus Rifleibacteriota bacterium | reverse complement strand
CTCAGGCGGGACGCACGCCGGTCTGATGATAGGCCGCGAGCTGCTCAAAATGCCATGCCGGCTCACCGGTATCGCCATCGACAAGGTCGGAAGCGCCGACAAATCTTTCAGGCAGCAGATAATCGAGCTGGCGAATTCCGCAGGGCAGATGCTGCGGCTCGACCATCATTTCAGCGAAGCCGATCTGAATCTGAACGAAGACTTTACCGGCGCCGGTTACGCCGTTATCGGCGAAGCCGAACGAGAGGCCATCAGTCTTTGTGCCCGGCACGAAGGTATTCTCGTTGACCCGGTCTACACCGGCCGCGCTTTTGCCGGCATGATCGGCCTGATCCGCAACGGCAGCTTCAAAAAGCACGAAAAGGTGCTTTTCTGGCATACTGGTGGTTCACCGGCGCTGTTTGCTTATGCCGATGCCCTGCAAACAAAATAGAGCGACCAACAGCCTGCCAGATTAAGATTAAAAGCCTCTGGTTGCCTTTACTTAAAAAAATTGTTTGCCACACAGTGATCAATAAACGATGAATTTTTCATATTTTCCTGACGGGTTGAACCATTTTCTCTGTGGCCTGCTGTTTTTGGGGATTTTCTTCAGACTCAGATGCCGCCGTGAAGATTTTACGCCGCTGCTGGTGCTGGGTCTGCTGGCCGGCAGTTCGGCACTGTTCTTTTTGCCCGCAAAGCTGTCGCTTTTATCGAAAGCGGGCAACTATTATTACCAGTTTCTGCATTATCCCATCTCAGACTGGGACATTCTGCTGCTCGGCGGCCGCTGGCACCGGTTTTTTCTAACCCATTCGGTTTTCATACCCCTGTTTTTGAGCCCGGCAGCGCGCAACCGGCGCGCCGCTCTGTTTCTTCTCGGCCTGACTCTTGGCATCGCCAGCCACCTCGCCTGGGATGCCTGCGCAAGCCCCAATCCGCTGATCGTATTTTACCCGCACTACCTCTTCATGCGCAGCCTCGTCGCAAAAATCTGGCTCGGCCTCAACACCCTCGCTCTCCTTTTCCTCGCCGCCATCTACGTCCGCCTTGCCGAAAAAAAGTGAAGAATTCAATTAGCTGACGCCAACTGTCAGCATCTCAATTCTTGGTTTCAGTCTGTTTAAAGAATCGGGCCGGGTTTAGGAAATTTTTGACTTCCGTAACGTTGACGAAGCCATGCATATCGGTATTCATTACTTTGTGCCAATAAAAGACTTGATTTAACGCCGGCCGGCATGCTAAAAATGCTTATAGCGCCGGAGTAGCTCAGGGGTAGAGCAACGCCCTCGTAATGCGTAGGTCGCGGGTCCGATTCCCGCCTTCGGCTGTGTAGAACAATTTAACAGGGTTTAATCAAAATACCTTCTGCCGCGAAAAGACAACAGCAGGCGCATAATAAGCGCCTGCTGTTGTCTTGACTGCAAATTTGACCGGCGTATACTGAATAGGTTGCGGCCGTTGCATCTGAGCATGTCTAAAATGGTCGAACGATTCCGGGCAAGGAACGATAATGAATGACAAAACTGATACAGAACGGCAGCGAATACCTTGAGCAGAAGATCTATCAGGTGCGCGGTCAGAAAGTCATGCTTGATTCTGACCTGGCAGAGTTATACGGAGTTGAAACCTCAGCACTGAACAGACAGGTTAAGCGCAATATTGAGCGCTTCCCGTCTGATTTTATGATGAAGCTTACTGAGAGCGAGTTTCAGAACTTGATATGCCAAATTGGCACATCAAGTAACGGGCACGGTGGACGACGAAAACTGCCCTATGTATTTACCGAATTAGGCGTTTCAATGCTTTCCAGCGTTCTTAAAAGCGAGAGAGCTATCAAGATCAACATTGAGATTATGAGAGCGTTTGTAAAGATGAGAGCTATTACAGCGATTCATGGCGAGTTCAGCATGAGACTGTCAGAGCTTGAAAAAACCGTTAAGACACAGGGTGGCAGCATCGATTTTATTCTTGACCTAATCGACCGGGAACTAAAAAAGAAGAGAATTGGCTTCAAGCCTGGCAAAGAAAAATAAGTAAGTGCTGCTATGATCGGCAGGCAGTTAGTTTTTAAAGCGGCGTCCGGTGCGATTCTTGCCGATATTATGATAGGATTTGATCATCTTAGGCGTATTTTTTTCTTTATACAGAATTTTTAAATTGGGGTAACTTTCTGGGGTAACTAATTTTTTACAATCGAAGAAGTAAACATTCTAAGGTCGCAATTTGTGACCTTACCGACTGGCAGCCACTTTCGATACAAACCGAGAGTTTTTACAAAACACGGCATATTGATGCTTTCAAGCAAAATTATTTAAGAGGCAGATAGCCGTAACCGCGGCCAGACATGGCGAAACAAGCAAACAGGTAATTACCAGGAAAAAGCAAACGTGCCTGCTGCTATCAGCAGAGTTACAGTGATGCCGATCGCGTAATTGCGCGCTTTTTCGCCGAGTTCTTCAAGAATGGTTTCTTCGGTTCGGATTGAAAGCAGGGAAGTTGTATTCGCATCTTTTGGGGCGCAGATACATGGCCCGTTTGCGTCGAAAACGAGCTCGCCGAGCAAATAAACCCTGCGGTCGGGCG
>JAKQKW010000150.1 GCA_029560455.1 Candidatus Rifleibacteriota bacterium | reverse complement strand
CTGAACGAGAACCGGGAACCAGAGCTCTTCCAGACCGCAGCCGCGGCTGATAATGCCATTGAGAATCTGCAGAAACCATCTCAACGGATTCGCAAGCGTGAGATACTGAATGATTTCAGGCATGTTGCGTATCGGAAAAAGAAGGCCTGAAAGCATCAACAGCGGCAGCATGAAAAAGAATGACGTCAGCAGAGCCTGCTGCTGGGTTGTAGAAACGACGCTGATCAGCAGAGCACCACCGAGATTGCCGGCCAGAAAAACCCCGACACTCAGATAAAGAATCAGCCAGCTGCCTTTAACCATGATGCCATAAAAGCCGAAAGAAACGAGCAGCATGATCGTGGCGGCAATATAGCCGATTGCCATGTAGGGAAGGGTTTTTCCCAGAATGAATTCTGCGGAGGTAATTGGCGTGACCATCAGCTGTTCGATGGTGCCGATTTCCTTTTCTTTAACAATGGCGATGGATGCGAGAAGAAAACTGACTACCACAAGCTGAATCGCAATCAGGCCCGGCACAAAATAGAAGCGGCTCTCAAGGTTCGCGTTAAACCAGGATCTGGCAACAATCGGAGCATTTTCAGACAGGTTCTTTTTCTGCAGGAAACCGCTGACGATATTGGCGACATAAGCCTGAATCAGGCCGGCATCATTGGTGGCGGTGCCATCGGTATAAAGAGCGACCTGCCCTCCGTTTTCGCGACGGGAAGACCCGGCAAAACCGGCGGGAATCTCGATTATCGCTCTGACGGCTTCTGAGTCAAGCAGCTTTTCGGCGGCAGAGACGTTCTGAAGAAAAAATTTCGCGTTGAAGTGGCCGCTCGCAGATATCTCGGCAACGAGTTCGCGCGACAGAACCGAGTTATCATGATCGATTACCGCCAGATCGACGTTGCGCAGCTCAAGCACGAACGCCTGAGCCAGAATGATAATCTGCAGGGCCGGGAAAATGAAAGTCAGCACCCGCATGCGCGGGTCGCGAAAGAGTTCGAGAAACTCCTTGAGAAATAACTGGCGAAAGCGGCTAAACATTTGTATCCAGCTTTAATCTGAGATTTTTGAGAGCGGCAACGAGCATGACCGTGGCATAAACCAGAAGCACCACAGCATTGAACCAGAGAATTTCAAGGCCGGCCCCTTTAAGATAAAGGCCTCGGAGAATACTGATAAAATAGCGAGCGGGAACGATGAGGCTCAACTTCTGAATGAACCATGGCATGTTGGGTATGGCAAAGACGAAACCGCTGAGAAAAAGGGTCGGAAGGTAACCTGACATCAACGCCGCCTGATTGGCGAGCACCTGGCGTTTCAGTCTGATACTGAGAAAAAGCCCGAAGAACAGCGAACCAGAAAGAAACAGGCCGCAAAGCAGGAACATCAGCCCGAGACTGCCGCGGAATGGCACACCGAACCACCAGCGCCCGACTGCATAAGCGAGCAGCATATCGACAAAGCCGATCGCCAGATACGGCACCACTTTGCCGAGAACCAGCTCAGGCACGGTAACCGGGGTGCTGATCAGCTGTTCCATGGTTCCGGT
>JAKQKW010000141.1 GCA_029560455.1 Candidatus Rifleibacteriota bacterium | reverse complement strand
TGACGTTTGTTTTCGGCAGAGTCTATTGTTCAGTCATCTGCCCGCTCGGGATTTTTCAGGATATCGTTTCATGGCTTGCGGCCAGAAGAAAGAAGAGGCGTTTTTCTTATCATGCGGCTCTTCCATGGTTGCGCTATACAGTCGTGGCTGCTTTTGTGTTGTCGATAATCGGCGGCATTGGTGGCGCGGTGGCTCTGTTTGAACCTTACAGTGCTTTCGGCCGCATGGCTGCCAGCCTTTTCAGCCCGTTATACAGATGGAGTAACAATCTTCTTGCCTGGATTTCTGAAAAAATGGGTAACTTTGTCTTCTATTCTGTAGACATCCATGTTTACAGCGTTTCGGCCCTGGCCGTTGCAATTCTGACATTTGCCATACTTTTCGTTACCGCCTGGAAAAACGGCAGACTGTACTGCAATACAATCTGCCCGGTTGGCACATTTCTCGGCCTGATTGCAAAGTATTCTGCTGTCAAACCCCGTATCGACGAGAAAAATTGCACCCATTGCGGTCTTTGCGAAAGAAACTGCAAGGCAGAGTGTATCGATGCAAAAGCCGGAGCTATTGATTATTCGCGCTGCGTTGCATGCTTTAATTGTCTCGAAAGCTGCCCGCAGTCGTTGGTTGGGTTCGGCAGTGGCAAAAGCCAGAATGCCAATGCAGCTGTGCAATCTGAAGACTCTGCCTCCGGCTCTGAAGGCACAGCAAGTGAAAAATCCGGCGAATCACGAAGAAAGTTTCTGACAATATCGTCATTTTTTGCCGTTGCTACGGCGAAAAAGGCTTTCGCTAAAAAATTTGACGGCGGTTTGGCGCTGATAGAAACTAAAAAGGAGCCAGAACGCGGCACCGATATTGTTCCGCCAGGTTCGTCAGGCATTACCGGCTTTAGAAAAAAGTGCACAGGCTGTCTGCTGTGTGTCTCGGCCTGCCCAAATAATGTTTTAAGGCCTTCGAGCGAGCTGCAGAGTTTGATGCAGCCTGAGATGTCATACGAGCGGGGTTATTGTCGCCCGGAATGCACGCGATGTTCTGAGGTCTGTCCGAGCGGTGCAATCAACCGCATTACTGCTGTCGAGAAGTCAGCGATTCAGATTGGCCATGCGGTCTGGAAAAAAGACCTCTGCATCGTCAACCGCGACAAGGTCAGCTGCAACAACTGTGCCCGACATTGCCCGACCGGCGCGATCACAATGATTCTCCAAAGTGCAGATGATCCGGCGTCACTGAAAATCCCGCTTGTTGACGAAGGCCGCTGTATAGGCTGCGGTGCCTGTGAAAACCTGTGCCCCTCGCGCCCCTTCAGCGCCATCTACGTCGAAGGCCACGAACGCCACAAAATCATCTGAATCCTTTTGATCCTGTTAAGGTTGCCAGAGTGCTTTGCAGAGCTTGCTATTTTGCAATGACCTTCCCCGCGAAATTCTTATATTTAAAGGCAGACCAGAGGGGTCTGCAACTATCCATGTGATGTAAAAAAAAATCGCATGGCTGGTTCTGGATTATTTTTTATAAATTCAATTGCTGTTGAAATTGAACACCCAGAATCTGGTATATTTCATTTTTTTCACTTTCAGGCGTCGGCGGTTACCTGCCGCAGGCCGCTGACGTCGCGCGAAGGCGGGGCGCCGAACAGGCGGCTGTATTCGCGGCTGAACTGCGACGGGCTTTCGTAACCGACCTGAAATGCTGCAGATGCCGCGTCCATTCGTTCAAGCAGCATCAGGCGTCTGGCTTCGTTGAGACGCAGAAATTTCTGGTACTGCAGCGGACTCATGGCGGTCAGTTCGCGAAAATGTTGATGGAATGTAGATTTGCTCATGCTGGCCTGCGCTGCCAGGTCGTCGATTCGCAGTGGCTGTGAAAAATTCAGGCGCAGCCATTTTATCGCCTGGCCGATCTGACTGCTCTGACTGCCGTCTGAGATCATCTGACGCAGTCTGGCGCCCTGATCGCCTGTGAGCAGTCGGTAGTAGATTTCTCTCTGAATCAGAGGTGCCATTATCGGTATGTCCTGTGGCTGATCAAGCAGGTCTATCATTCTTTTAAAGGCTTCGAGCAGTTGCTGCGTCATTTCGCCTGTAGCCATGCCGCGGCTTGTCTGATGAGGCTTCGGTGCCGGCAGGCGGTTTTCGATCATCAGATTCGAAAGCTCGCGCTGGTCGAGGTCCAGTTTCATTCCGAGAAAAGGCATTTCATGGCTGGCTTCAGTAATCTGAACAATGGTCGGCAGGTCAATGGCAGCCAGCAGAAAACGTTCAGAATTGTAATTAAAGCTGTCTTCGCCTAGCACGATATGCTTTTCGCCCTGAACCACCACACAGATGCTGGGCATATAAACATTGCTTGAAATCTGGGTCGGCTCGTTGGCTCTGAACAGCGAGAAGTTCGGAATATCTGTTTCCACGTTGAGCGCTTTTTCGGTCAACCTGGCAATTTTAGCTTTGAGAGCTTCGAGAGTTTCTCTTTGGGGCATTGGGTAACTCCTCTGACGGCGTCAATACACCAGCATTGTTGTAATTCTATCAGATTTTATCAAACGTCAGAACGTGAAAGACCGGGGAACTGCCGCGGCAGGCCATCAAGACCTGCTGCGGCAGAGTCCGGTGTCAATTTGAACTCTGATCGGGTTTGCCGCTTTGTATAAGGTTTTTGCTGAAAAAAGCGGTGAGCTTTTCCCACGGAATGAGATTTACCCGGTCATACAGGTCGACGTGACCTGCACCTGGCACGATGACCAGTTCTTTTGGCTCAGCGGCGCGTGCGTAAGCATCTTCGCTGAATTCGATCGAATGCGCCTTTTCGCCGGCGATGAACAGCATCGGTCTGGGAGAGATTGTTTCGATATCATTGAACGGATAAAAATTCATGAATTTTACGTTGCTGGTAAGGGTCGGGTGGGTTGTAAGATCGGGCGAAGAACCCTTGGGTGTATACTCGCCTCTTGAAGTGCGGTAAAAATCATAGAACTCACGCTGAATGGGGTGGGTATTTTCGTTCAGTTCATGGTCTGTTCCGCTGGTGTATCTGGTTTTGCCGCCGGTAAATTCGACATAGCGTTGTTCAGCTGCTTCTGCAATGATTTTCTTTCTCTGTTCCAGAGTTAAAGATTTCTTGAGCGCATGTCGGTTGGCGGCACCCATATCATACATGCTGATGGTCGCAATGGCTTTCATGCGAGGGTCGATTTTAGCTGCGCTGATCGCGAAGCAGCCGCTGCCACAGATGCCGATGACGCCGATTCGCTCACGGTCAACAAACGGCCGGGTGCCCAAAAAGTCGACTGCGGCACTGAAGGCTTCGGCGTAAATATCAGGCGAGACAACATTACGCGGCTGCCCTTCGCTTTCTCCCCAGAATGGCAGGTCGATAGCCAGGGTTATAAACCCTTTTTCGGCCATTTTTATGGCATACAGATTGGCGCTTTGTTCTTTCACCGCGCCCATCGGGTGCCCGACAATGATTGCCGGGCTTTTCTCTTTTGAGTTAAGGTCTTTGGGAACGATAAGATTGCCCACAACGTTCATATTGTACTGATTCTTAAAAGTAACCTTCTGCACAGTAACTTTGTCACTTTTGTAGAAGTTGTCGGCGCCGTTCGCCAGGTCCTGCGCAAAACCCGTGACAGCGAGCAGGCTCATCATTACGATGGCCATAGCAACCATACCGGGTCTTATAGTGCTTTTCATTTTGCATTCTCCTAATGTTTTTCGTGTCTGGAAGTTGCAGGCCGTTGATTACAGGGCTGATCGCAGCACACTGACGATATCTGCTTTCGTCATCGGCGGGCGGGCCGGCAGGCGGCCGTTTGCGTCGCTGATAATCTGCAGGGCGTCTTTGGCATACTGCTCAAACAATTGGTCGTTGATCTTCAGCTCTGAAAGCCGGGTCGGGCAGCCGATCGATCTTAAGAATTCTTCGAATTTATCGATGCCGGCGTTGGCGAGGTCGAGAGGATTGTCGAACTTTTCAGTAACGCCCATGACGCGCCGTGCGAACTGAGCGAATTTTGCCGGCCGGTTTTTTGCCGCAAAGCGCATCCAGGCCGGATTAACCACTGCCAGACCAGCGCCGTGCGTCACATCGTGATGTGCCGAAAGAGCGTGCTCGATCATATGAACCGGAAAGCCGCCATTGGTGCCAGAATTGATCCAGCCGTTCAGGGCGACGATCGATGCCCACTGCACCTGGGCGCGGGCTTCGAGGTTATTGCCGTTTTCAACTGCTTTCGGGCCATATTCAAGAACAGTCAGAATCGCACCTTCTGCAAACCTGTCCTGAGCCGGTGTACCGTCGACGCCGTTGAAGTAACCTTCGGTAATGTGCGTGATGATGTCGCAGACGCCGTAAGCGGTCTGATCTTTCGGAACGCTCACTGTCAGCTCGGGGTCTACCAGAGCCACCTTCGGGTAAAGGCACGGAACCTGAACGAAAGATTTGATCTTTGTTTCTTCATTGGTGATTACAGCGCCGCAGTTCATCTCAGAACCGGTGGCTGCAAGCGTGGGTATGGTGATCAATGGCATGGCTTCAGTCGGGAAATACTGATTCTTCTGGCCATGAAAGAACATATCCCACGGGTCGCCTTCATACAGAACCGCTGCTGCAATTGCCTTTGCAGCGTCCATACTGCTGCCGCCACCAAGGGCGATGATGAAATCGCATTTTTCGCGGCGGGCGATGTCGCGACCACGAATTACCGAAGCGAGTCTCGGATTCGGTTCGATGCCGGTGCATTCAACATATTGAATTCCGGCTGTTTTCAAACTCGCAATCGCCTTGTCGAAAGTGCCGTTGCGTTTGACACTGCCGCCACCGGTGACGACCAGGGCCTTTTTACCATAGGGCTTTGCAGCTTCACCGAGTTTTGTGATCGAGCCAGCACCGAAAATGAGATGGGTAGGATTCTGAAATTCAAAGTTCATACTTTGCTCCTTCGTTCAATTTTTGTTTTGATTTTTTTCCCGTTCCTATTACTAAAGATAGTCTTGATGCGGGAAAACGGGTATAGCATTAGTCCGTGATAATTGCCTGATCCTCCGAAAAATCTGAAGACATTTTTTTTGCGCGGCGAGCGAAGATGTTTAATTCCAGCGATGCCAGGATTGCTGGTTATATTTGAAATATTTTTGGCAGAGGTTTTAGAAAAGTTTGGGGCGACTTTTCGCAATAAAATTGCCTGAAATGCCGCAGTTAAAAAAGCGGCAATTCATTGGCAAAAAACTGAGCCGGTCATTGCAGGGGCAATGACCGGCTCAAAGCTAGTCTGGCGAAATGGCTGCTCTTGAATCGAGATTCAGTATTGTCCGGTGCGCAGCAGGACCAGGGTGCAGGCCTGAACGACGTTGAGAGCTTTTTTGCGCAGGTTTTCCATAAGAGTCGGGTTTTCGGTGCCGGGGTTGAAAATGACGCGGCCGGGCTTGAGGTTGATGATGTCGTTTTCAAGGGCGGACAAGGCATCGGCAGAAAGGTAAAGGGTAAGGGTGTCGACATGGCCGGTAACCTGATTCAGTTTTGCAACTACCGGCAGGCCTTCGATCTTGTCGGCAACCGGGTGAACCGGCACAACTTCGTGCCCGTGTTCGAGCAACATGCAGACGGCCTTGTATGAATAACGCTCCGGGTTTGGGCTGGCGCCAAGCACTACGACACGTTCTTTTTTCTGGCTCATACTTACTCCTTGTTTTTGGTATTCTTTGGTAGTATTTAATATTACTAATATAACTTTTTATCCGGCCGGGTCAAGCTGACCGCGAAACCGGCTTGAGATCGATAATATAACAGAGTCGAGTCGGGAGAGTGAAAAATGAAACTGCACGAACGATTGATTGAGATTGCTACACCCTGGGCCGAAGGCAGAACTGTTAAAGACCTGCGTTTTGGTCTTGGTTATAGCTGCGCTGAACTCGATGACGGGCGCAGTGGCGTTGCCTGCACACTGCTTTTCGAAAATTCCGGAAGCTGCACACATGTGCCTGCTGCCGGTCAGATCGCCGGCAGCCCGGCAGCAGAGATTCTTGGCTGGTTGAAACATGATAATGCTCTCGAAAGAGCCGCTGGCCTGGCTGTTTTCAACGCCCTGAATGCCAGCCACAGTCGAAATTTTGTCGAAGGCGAAGCAATTTCGCTTCTTAAAATCGACAAAAACGACCATGTCGTCATGATCGGCTTTTTTGGCCCGGTTATACCCGATATCAAGGCTACCGGCTGCCGTTTCGAAATCGTCGAACTGAACGCTGACAAGCCGGGAGTCATAACTCCAGAACAGGGCTTCAAAGCTCTCGCCGAGTGCGACGTGGCGATTATTACCTCGACCAGCATCATCA
>JAKQKW010000091.1 GCA_029560455.1 Candidatus Rifleibacteriota bacterium | reverse complement strand
TTTTTTGTAAAGCCCGTAGAAAAAGCCGGCCTGAAAGTTATCGCCGGCACCATTGGTGTCTTTGACGTCTTCGACTTTATAGGCCGAAACCCGGGTTTCGCCTTCGGGGGTGATCGCCACTGCGCCGGCCGATCCGAGCTTGACCACTGCCATATTGGTAAAGCGCAACAGTTTGCGGTAATCATCGCTGCCATTATTGATCGCCCGCGCCTCGTCTTCGTTGGCGAACAGCACGTCGATGCGTTCGTTCAGGAAACTTTCGATCTGGTCGCGGGAAGACTTGATGACGAAGCTGTCGCCGAGATCGAATGAAATGCGGGTGCCGGCTTTGCGCGCTATTTCGGCAGCATGGCGGGTAGCAAAATTGATCGGGTTTTCGCCTCTGAATTCGTATGCAGAAAAGTGCAGAAAATCAGAATCCTTGATCAGACTATGTAATATCTCATATTCGTAGAGCTGCTTGGCGACACCGAAATCGAGGCCGAAAGTGCGCTGGCCATCAGGACTGACAAGGGTGTAGCACAACCCGGAATTACCGCGCTTGATCGAAACATAGGTATCTATGTCGTTTTCGCGCAGGTTGTTGATGTAATCATAGCCAAAATCATCGCTGCCGACGCAGCCGATAAAGGCACAGCGCAGGCCAAGATTGCTGGCGCCGTAGATAACATTGGTTGGCGAACCGCCCGGAGCTATCTTTGCCTTGTGGGTAGCCATGATTTTTTCGAGTTTGCCGAGATTCTCAGGATTCAGCTCGATACTGTTACCTTTGGGCAGATTGAGTTTCTGCAGCATTTCATCGCCAACTTCGGCGATAATGTCGGTAAGGGCATCCGAGATCGCTGTAATCTGATATTTTCTGGCCTGTTCGCATTCACTCATGGCTGGCAACTCCCTTGATAGATGCGCAAAGCATAATCGCAGACACAGCCAAAGTCAATTCATTTGCGGCGAAATTGAAGTTGTTGTGATCATTGGCTGAAATTTTCGGTACAAATATGTTATAAAAGATTGTCAACAGAAAGGACGCTTTGCCATGTTGCCGGCCGACGCCAAAATATTATGCGGAAACACAACTCTGGGCATCACCGAAATCAGGGAAGAACAGGGCATTTCAGGTGCTTCTGGCTGGTCTGAAATCAACACGACGCGCGTTCGCGATGTTTATGTCAACTACGAACAGCGCACCACTCTGCTGAAGATGATTACCGGTCGTGGTGCAGTTTTGCGCTGCACTCCAGATCAGTTGTGCTTTGGCCGTATCAACCCGGTAGTCAGAAATTACACGCTGTATCTGCACGAGAGATCTTCTCTCGGTTTCAGAATCGGTCTGTCGACCGACCTGATGCGCGACCTGCTTGCCATGAACAGTCTCAGACAGGATCTTTTCAACCAGCAGGAAGTAATCGACCGCATCTGGATAATCGAGACGACAGCCAATCTGCCGGCTTCAAATTTCATGCTCAAGCACACAGCTTTCAAATATGGTCTGCCTGATATTCCGTTTTCGGCCAGGCAGCCTGATGCAGAATTTTCTGAAGAAATGACGCGTGAGATGTTCAACAGCATCGACACGCCATCGCGTGCGCACGAACTTCTGCGTGACTGGCACATGTTCATCGACCACCCGCATATCACCATGCGCCTTTCCAGCAGCAAGGACCCGGCTAGCAACGCTATTCAGTTCGTTATTTTTGGCGGGTCGGAAAAGGGCAATGCCAAACGTTTTTCGCACCTGATACAGATTTCCGGGGCAGTCGACAGTAACCGGGCCGAACACAAGCAGTTCAAGCGCAAGCAGGGCAAGCATGGACTCTGGTTTCTCGAAATTACCCGTGATGACCTTGAAGAAGCCGAACTATTTGTTAAAACCCTGTCACATCTCGACAATCTCGAAGTTGTAAAAAAAATCCAGCTGACCCGGAAAGCGCCATTTTATATCATGCCGGCTTCGCATATCAAACCCGGCATGCTGGTGCCGGTAACTGGGCGCAATGGCAATATCGACGAAGATACCGTAGCGGTCGTCGAAGTCGAAGAATACAAGGGCCCGCTTTACAATCTGCAGGTGCGTGATCTGCATAATTTCATCGCCGGCAACTGGGTGGTAATGTGTTATCAGCCTCTCAGCCGGCTGACCGGA
>JAKQKW010000067.1 GCA_029560455.1 Candidatus Rifleibacteriota bacterium | reverse complement strand
ATGAACTATTTCATCAAACTCTACCGGTTTCCCGAAAAAATCAGGCACCTGCCGATAATTGCACCGCTGCCCGCTGATTTCGGCATCAATAAAATCATCGGCGGTTCTGAGATCTCGACTTTCATGGCTGACCGGCGCAATCTTGTGGTAAAAATGGGCCTTATCGATGCTTCTGGCCGCCAGTTCACAGAACAGGCGCCGTTTCCGTCACTGCTGGTTAAAAACGCCGGCCAGGCCGAACAAAAAAGCTTTCTCGCTTCGATTCTGTTTTATTCAATCTATCTCAGGCCAAGACCTCTGCCCGGCATAACTGCAGAAGCCCGCCCCGGCACCGTTGAGCACAGCATGCTTGGCGTGACTGCTTTTCATCAGGCTCTGCTGCAGGCCTGTGAAAAGAACTTTCAGACGCTCAAAAGCGACGACGAATCTTATCACTGCTATCTGCGCCATTACGCCCCAGGCCGGGCGCAGATTCTCAGGGTCATGAAAAACCCGCTGCAGTTCAAAGACAACTGGAAAACGCTGCCGATGCCGCATGGCCCGACAAAATTCCTGAGCAGTCTGCTGCTGCTCATCAGCGACGAATACACTTCAAAAACCGCGAAAAGCGCCCCCGAAGAACTCACCACCCCGTTCTTCAAAGCCAACTGGCAACCCGCCCGCCGCACCATCTTCGAAGTCGGCTCGATCTTCGATTCAGCCACCCGGCCCGAAAAAAACTGATCGGGGGGCTAGGCGTTTTTGCCGGCGCTGTTTTTCAGGCCGTTTATCTTCTGGATACGGGCGAAGAGTGTTTCGACACGGTCGCCGAACAGGCCCTCGGGGCCGTCGTGATACATGTCGCTGAATGGCGGTTCATAGAGAATGTCGTCTCTGACAAAGCCGTCTTCGGCGAAGTAGTCGATGATCTTGCTCACAAAGGCCAGTTGTAATGAGGTAAGGTTTGATTTCTCGATAAAATCCGCAAATTCTTTTTCGACCGCTTTTCGGTCCAGGCCGACGATAGACCTGATCAGCAGCTCAAGACTGGAGTTGTCTGTGCCGGTCTTTGCCCGGAAACCGCTCAAATAAGCTTCCTTGAACAACTCTTTGTCTTCTGCTGTGCTGAGTTCGAGAATTTCTTCGAGCTGTTTCAGGTCGGCAGCAGTCAGAGGTCGATTGCATCTGACCTTCCAGATCACCTCTTTGTCGAGGTTCTGATCGATTACAGCGTTCATTTTCTGTCGGTAGGCTGCCAGCTCGTCGTTCTTGAATGCCTCGGTGCCTGGTTCGAATACTGCAGGCGCAGTCAGGGTGTCGCTGAAGTTTGAATAAACGATCTGCTTTTCGCCCGGATCGATGTATTTGATCAGCAGTCTGAGGCGCTTTCTGATCTCTTCGAGAACTTTGAGGTTCATGCTTTCCCAGAATTCATCGGTCTTGATCGCCTGAATGAATTCCAGCTGCTTTTTGACATCCGGTATCGTCGTCTTGTCTTCGAGCTTGTCAGCAATCTTTCTGATCTTCTTCATCAGGGAAACGTATTCGCCAGACTTCTCGAGCAGCGCCAGCTCTGTTTTCAGCAGCAGATGATCCCAGCGTCTGGCGTATTCATCATCCTGTTCCAGCTGGCTGGGTAAGCCTGATATGGTTTTCGCCACCGCAGCTTTCAGCTCGGAATCGAGCTTTTCCCAGGTTTCCCGGTTTTTCAGCTTCGTGACGCTTTGCAGATGCGGCCGCACCAGAAAGTTCGCATCGCACATGCCCGACACATATTCATGCAGGTTATCCAGAAACTCTTTTCTGATCGCCACCGAATCTTCGCTGCTGTCATCCTGCAGCAGATCAGCCAGTATCAGACGATTTCTGAAGATTCGCTGGCTTAACGGTATCACCGCGTTACTCTCAACGCCGTCGGGATTGGTTTCGAAGAATTCGAAATTTTCGCAGTAATCGAAGACGTAGAAGCACTTCTTGTCGTCACCTGGGCCGAACAGGTCTTCGCATTTTCTCGTGCCGCGGCCGATCATCTGCCAGAACTTCACCTTCGAATAAACGGGCTTGGCAAACACGAGATTAACAACCTCAGGAACATCGATTCCGGTATCGAGCATATCTACTGAAACCGCGATCTGCGGCATGCCGTCGGCTTTTTTGAAATTGTCGATCATGCCTTCAGCGTCTTTGCCGAGGGTATAGTCGATCTGAGCGCAGAAATGGCCTTTATATTGCGGATAATTGGCGTCGAATCTTTCGACGATAAACTTTGCATGGTCGCTGTTACGCGCGAAAATGATGGTTTTGCCGAGCCGGTCGCCGCCAGCGATTTTGATGCCCTTTTCCATCAGATCTTTTAAAAAGCTGTCGACGGTCGGAATATTGAACAGCCATTTGTTGATCGCCTCTTTACCGACTTTTTCGGGCCTTTCGCCGGTGACTTCGTCGATAAAGTGCCGGTCGTATTCTTCTTTGTCT
>JAKQKW010000060.1 GCA_029560455.1 Candidatus Rifleibacteriota bacterium | reverse complement strand
TGCGGCAATCGGCTCTGGAGCACCCGCAGCTCTTGCGGCCGCTAAAGCCATGCTGCGCCACACAGGCCTTTCCGCAGCTGAAATCGTCAAGAACGCTCTGCTCATTGCCTCAGAACAGTGTGTTTACACCAACGACAAGATTATTGTGGAGGTTATGCCATCTTGAACAAAGAAGCCATCAATCTTCCCGGCCCCGAACTGACACCGCAGGAAACCGTTGCTGAACTCGACAGATACGTCGTGGGACAGCACAAGGCCAAACGTGCCGTGGCCATCGCGCTGCGCAACCGCTATCGCCGCCGTCAACTGCAGGATTCTCTACGCGAAGATATCAGACCCAAAAACCTTCTATTGATTGGCCCGACCGGCGTCGGCAAGACTGAGATTGCCCGCCGAATCGCCGGCATCGCCAACATTCCATTCGTCAAGGTTGAAGCCACCAAGTTTACCGAAGTCGGCTACGTCGGCCGTGATGTCGATTCAATGGTCAGAGATCTGGTTGAAGTCAGTATGAATCTTCTCAGAACTAAAAAGTTTGCAGAACTCGAACCGAAGGCGCGCAACCGGGCGCATGAAAAGATTCTCGATATCCTGCTTCCCGAGAGCCGCAGACACCATCCGTTAAGTGGTTTCGAAAAATCCTCAGAAAAGTTTAGCAATGTGTCGATAGGTATTGAAGAGACTGATTCAACAGCATCAGCCAGACAGAAACTCTCTGAAGAACTCAAATCCGGCAGACTTGACGAAAAGGAGGTAGAAATCGACGTGAACGAACATCAGACACCCGTAGTCGAAGTTTTCTCCTCCCAGGGCGGTTTTGAGGAAATGGGCATCAACATGCAGAGCATTCAGAGCATGATTGGCAATATTCTTCCGGGTCGCAGCCGCCGCAAACGCGTTACCGTTGCTCAGGCCCGCGATATCTTCTTCAGCGAAGAACTCAGCCAGTTCATGGAACACGAAGATCTGCAGAAGGAAGCCGTGTCACTGGCACAGGAAAGCGGCGTCATCTTCATCGACGAAATCGACAAAGTCGCCTCTTCTTTTGTCAGCAAGACCGGGCCCGATGTTTCGCGCGAAGGCGTGCAGCGCGACCTGCTGCCACTCGTTGAAGGCACCAGCGTTATGACCAAATATGGCATGGTTAAAACCGACCATATCCTGTTCTTCGCTGCCGGCGCTTTCAATGTCAGCAAGCCTTCCGATCTGATTCCCGAACTTCAGGGGCGTTTCCCGGTGCGTGTCGAATTCGACAAACTCAGTGTCGAAGACTTCAAACGCATTCTCACCGAGCCAAAAAACTCTCTGGTCCGTCAGTATCAGGCCATGCTGGCCATCGACAACCTCGAAGTCGAATTTACCAGCGAAGCCATCGAGCGTGTCGCTCACTTTGCATGTGAAGCGAACGAAATGCACGAAAACATCGGCGCCCGCCGGCTGCACACCATCATGGAACAGCTGATGGACGAAGCCTCGTTTTCGGCACCGCAGAATCTGACCGGCCGCTATGAGATCACCCGCGAGACCGTCGACCGGGTTATCGGCCCGCTGATGAAAGACCGCGATCTGGCAAGATTCATTCTCTGAATTCATCGCTAAAGGGGAAAACGAAAAATGTTCGAAAGACTTACCGGAACTGCGACTTTCAATCTGCTTGGCAAAGGCCTTGAAGTATCGTCAAAGCGCCACAAGGTTATTTCAAACAACATTGCCAACGTCAACACTCCTCTGTTTAAGCGACAGATTGTCACTTTCGAAGATCAGATGGCTAAAGTGTTCGATGGCAAGGTCGATATCGTCGGCCGCCGCGAAGACGACCGCCATATTCCGATCGGCACCATCAACTACATGGATGTCGACCCGGTCACCATAAAAGACAGAATTCACGTAATGCGCAATGACAAGAACAACGTCGACATCGACGTTGAAATGAGCGATCTGGCCAAGAACACCATGACCTACCAGATTCATTCCAGCCGCCTGGCAGCAATGTTTGCAGGTCTCAACGATGTAATCACCAGAGGAGGTAGAGCATAATGACAATGTTCCGTGGCATTGATATTTCTGCATCTGGCCTTACCGCTGAACGTCTGCGCATGGACGTCATCTCGAACAACATCGCCAACGTCAACACCACCCGCACTGAAGACGGCGAACCATTCAGAAGAAAAATGGTCATCTTTCAGGCCAGGCACGCCTATGGCCAGCGCCCCTACCTCGATCGCATCAACCCCCAGGAACCTGGGCGCGGCGTCAGAGTTAACGCCATCATGGAAGATATGACCCCGTTCAAAATGGAGTATGACCCCAATCATCCTGATGCTGACTCCGAAGGCTACATAAGACGGCCTAACATCAACATAGTGCACGAAATGGTGGACATGATCACCGCTACGCGCGCCTATGAAGCCAACGTCACCTGTATCAATTCGGCAAAAGACATGACAAATGCCGCTCTAAACATCGGCGGAAGAGGATAATAAATGAAAATTGACAGTAATCATCCTTTGCACGGCGTAAGATCAAAACCAGAGCGCCCCCAGACCAACGCCAAGGAACAGTGGGGCTTCTTTCTTGATAAGTTCCAGACAGCGATTGACGAGGTCGACCAGCTCGGCAAGGAATCGGAAAAACTGACTCAGGACGCGGTTCTTGGTCGTGTAGAAAATCTGCATGACGTAATGATTGCCGCTGAAAAAGCCAAAACCGCAATGAATCTCACATTGGAAGTACGCAGCAAGGCACTTGAGGCATACAAAGAAATAATGCGTATGAATTTTTAATTTTTAGTCTTTACAGAACGGCTTTGCCGTACTATAACTAATCTATCAAATCCCGCCAGAAAAAATTATAAAATACACAGGGCACCATAAAGAGTAGGGAGTAGCAGGCAATGACAGATTTTCTTCGGCAGTTATGGGAACCGATTGCAAAACTGCCCCGGTCGCAGCAGATCGGGCTCGCAGCATTTGTAATCTTCGTGGTTGTGGGTATTTTGAGTGTGTCCATGTGGGGCACGCAAAAAGAATTCATACCCCTGTTCGAAGAAAAACTGAAAATCGAGGATGCCGGCAAGGTAACTGCCAAGCTTACCGAACTCAACGTTGAATACAAACTCGGCAAGGACTCGACAGAGATTCTCGTCCCTCTCACCGACAAATCTTACATTATTCTCCAGCTCGCCCAGGAGAAAACCCTGCCTCAGGCCAAACCCGGCTGGCAGAAGCTGATTGACGAACGGTCTCTTTTCTCCGGCTCCACCGACAAAGAGTTTGACCTGAACTATGTGCGCGGTCTGCAGATAGAGCTTGAGAACACTTTGAAGCGCATGGGCCCGATCGAAGAGGCCAATGTCAGCATCACCAAACCCAAAAAAGAAGTTTTCAAGGAAGACCAGAAAGAGCCATCAGCCAGCATTCTTCTGCAGCTGAAACCCGGTGCCGAAATTAACCAGGACCAGATCAGGGCGATCAGAGACTGGGTCTGTTCAGCCGTCGAAGGCCTGCAGCCAGATAAAATCAGAATCGTTGACAGCGAAGCCCGCGATCTTACCAGAGTCATTGAAGATGATGAAATGATGACTCTCGACAAAACCCAGACTGCACAGCTAAAAATCACCCGCAACCGCGAAAGCCACCTGCGCAAGGAACTGCTCAACATTCTTGAGGGCATGTTCGGTTATGGCAAGGCTCTGGTAAGCGTTCGGCTCGACATGGACTTCGATCAGAAAGAAGCGGTAAGTGATCTGGTAATTCCGCCGATCGAAGGTTCAAACACCGGCATCATTCTTTCAGAGAAGCTTGAATCAGAAAAATACGAAGGCAAAGATCTGATTGAAGACGGCGAACCTGGTGTCAACTCAAACCTGCCTCCCGGCGCACCCGCTTATCCCGGCACCGAAAATTCGACCATCAACAAATACGAGCGTGACGGCACCATCAGAAACTATGACGTTGGACGCTCAAAAGAAAAATACGTTAAAGAGCAGGGCACTATCAAACGCCTGACCGTATCAGTTGTATTAAACGGTGACCCTGAAGAATTCAACACCCTCAATGATCAGATCACCGAAGTGGCCAAACAGGCGGTTGGCTTTGATAAACTGCGCGGCGACAAAATTTCATTGATGGTCACTCCATTTAAAAATGACGAAGCAGACCGTGCCAAAGAAGCTATTGCCCTGAAGAAAGAGCAGGAGAAGCAGATGTTCATGATCGTTGTGGGCCTACTCATGTCATTCCCGGTTTTCCTGGGCGTGATCTATATTTTTGTAAGAGTTTCGAGAGCCAGAGCGATGGCCCGCGAGCAGCAGAAACTACAGGAAGCGGCCATGGAAGCCGAAAGACTGCGTCAGGCCAGAGAACAGCAGCTGTTCCAGCAGAACGAACAGCAGTGGAAAGACTGGGAACGCCGCTTCAAAGACATCAAGAACTTCTTCCCCGAAATCGGCGACGTCGAAGAAAAGAAGCGAAAAGTTCAGGATCTGCGTCATCAGGCTTATCAGTATGCCAGCGAAAACGATGCTCTGCCGCCTGATTTCGACGAAATGACACCCGAAGAACAGTTTATCTACCGTGAAGCTTTCCAGAAGAAAACTGACGGCACTCTCGAAGAAGGCCTCGAAAGGCTCTCCGCTATCATCGCCGAACGTGATCGAGCCCGCGAAGAAGAACTCGCCCGGCTCAACGCTCAGGCCAACGCCCGCGAATTCCTCGAAGAACGTGTCAGAAATCTTATCGAAACTAAACCGGAAGATGCAGTACAGGTTGTTCGCCTGTGGTTAACCAAGTAGTAAGGAGAGCGACCCTGTGGCCGAGAAAGTTCAAACCGCAACCATCAAGCCTGAAGACCTGCCGATTCTCGACATACCCGGCAAGGCTAAAGCCGCTATTCTGCTGATTTTTCTCGGCCCTGAAACCAGTGGTTATATTCTGCAGTCCCTCTCAGACTCAGAAATCGAAATTCTTACAATCGAGATTGCCAAAGCCCGCAAAATAACTACCGAAGAAAAGCTCTCGGTGCTGTTTGAATTCGAACAGCTTATGATGGCCCGCAAGTTCTACTCAGAAGGTGGCCTGGAATACGCAAAACATCTGCTCGAAAAAACCATCGGACCGGGCAAGGCCCTCGAAATTCTCGCCAAAATGGGCACCTCATTGCAGGTTCAACCCTTCGAAGCTGCCAGAACTGCTGATCCTACTCAGCTCGCCACTCTGATTCAGAACGAGCACCCGCAAACGGTCGCACTTATTCTTGCCTACCTGCAGCCCGAAAAATCGGCGGTCATTCTCCAGTCGATGACACCAGATACCCAGGTTGAAATCGCCAAGCGTCTCGCCCTTATGGATAGAACCAGCCCGGAAATTACCCGTGAGGTCGAAAACTACCTCGAAGAAAGACTGTCGTCGATCATCGGCCAGGATTTCACCAGCGTCGGCGGTATCGATTCGCTTATTGGCGTATTGAATGCGGTTGAACGCGCCACCGAAAAGAACATCATCGAAACCATGGAAGTCCAGGAACCGAGCCTGGCTGAAGAAGTCAAAAAACGCCTGTTCGTATTCGAAGATGTTGTTCTTATCGATGACAGAAGCCTGCAGCGCCTGTTCAAGGAAATCGACATGAAAGACCTGTCGGTTGCCCTCAAAGGCGTCACAGACGAAGTCAAAGAAAAGTTCTACAAAAACATGTCGAAACGTGCTGCCGAAATGCTCAAGGAAGAAATGGCATACATGGGCCCGGTGCGCATGCGCGACGTAGACCAGGCACAGCAGAGAATCGTCGCCGTGGTCAAGAAACTCGAAGCCAGAGGCGAAATCGTTATTTCTCGCCCTGGAGAGGAGGAGCTGATTGGCTAAGACTCAACTTGGAACCAGCACTGGTCTCGAAATTCTCGCAAACATCATGCGGCATTGCGATGCCAAAACCAACCGCCACATTATGAACGGTCTGCAGAAAGATGTGCCGCATGTTGTTCTTGAGCTGCGCAAGAAAATCATGATGTTTGAAGATCTTGCCTACGCCGATGCCAGAGGTGTGCAAAAGCTTCTCAAGCTTATCAGAACCAGAGATCTGGCCGTTTCACTAAAAGGTGCTCCGCCAGCGGTTCTCAAAAATCTTGCAAATAACATGTCACAGCGCGGCCTCAGCGACTTGAAGGGCGAAATCACTCTGATCGGGCCGGCCCGTGAAGCCGATGTCGAAGCGGCGCGAGAACGCATAATGGCAGTAGTTGCCGAACTGATTAACAGCAAAGAGCTTTACATCAACCGTCCGAACGACGACCTGGTCTATTAAGGAACTTCTGAATGGGTAAAATTTTCAAGGCAAATCAGATCAAAATAGATACTGAAAAGCCCGTCTTCGTTCATCATCACCAGAAAATTGTCAAACCCGAGCCGGACATTGACCCGGCCGAAGACGCTTTTGCCGAAGAAGCCTTCAGAGCCCTTTCGCCTGAGCACCTGGCCGGAAATGGCGAAAAAATAGTCACAAAACCGCCGACAGAAGACGGTCAGAATCCTGCAGAAGAATCCCCTGAACCTGGTGCAGAGCCTTCGCCGGCGCGCAAACCAGAAAGTTTCCTATCGCAGACTGCAAGAAAATCCCGCCACGCTGCAGCCCTCGAAGCAATTAAGGTCAAAGAACTTGAACTCGAGGCACTTGAAGAAGAGCTGCGCGAATGGGAAACCTCTCTGCAGCAAAAAGAACGCGAACTGACTGCCAAAGAGCAGGAAATAAGCCATGGCATGATCAAGCGCCGTCAGGAAATGGAAGCGGAAGCTGCAAAAACTCTGCAGCTGGCCAGAGAAGCTGCCGCCTCTCTGGGCGAAGCAGCCAAAGCAGAAGCTGAGACCATAAAAAAAGCGGCACGCCTCGAAGTCGATTCATTGCGCGAAAAGGCTTACAAAGAAGGCTACGCCGCCGGTGAAGACAAGGGCCGCGCGGCCGGCGAAGCAGAAGGACTGCACGAAGTGCAGCTCGACTGGAAAAATCTGATGCTTGAATCAGAAGCGCTCGTTAACGAATTGCAGACAAGTCGTATGGGCATTCTCAAGTCTTCTGAAGAAGAGATGCTCAAGCTCATCATCGCCTTTGCCAAATCAGTCATCAAAGTCGAACCGGTTGCCCAGCCCGAAATCATTCTGCACAACATCGATCAGGCACTGAATCGCGTTTCCGAAGTCGACAAGATCGTCATGCGCATCAACCTGCGTGACAAGAGCATGTGTCAGGCCCACAAAGATCAGTTTCTTGCCCGCCTCAGCTCTGTATCTGAGTTGAGAATCGTCGAAGACATCACCCTTTCACCTGGTGGCATAAAAATTGAAACTGGTGTCGGCACTATCGATGCCACAATCGAAAGCCAGGCCCGAGAACTCGAAAAAGCTCTGCTCGAAAAATTTCGCAAAAATCAGGCGGGCATCTAAATGAGTTTTTCATTTTCTGAATACACCTCGGTGTTATCAAACACCGATCCGATAAGGGTAAACGGCCGCGTCACCCAGGTTGTCGGCCTGCTGATTGAAGCCACCGGGCCACAAAACCCGGTTGGGGACATCTGTCATATCATGACCCCACAGGGCCCTCTGCCATGTGAAATAGTCGGCTTCAGGCGCAGCAGCGTTCTTCTGATGCCACTGATTCACACCGAAGGTATAAGACAGGGGGCAGAAGTCGTTCCGACCGGCATGCCACTGACCGCTCCGGCTGGCGACGAACTGCTCGGTCGTATGCTCGATGGCCTTGGCAACCCGATCGACGAAAAAGGGGACCTGCCTCACGGCATCACCCGGGTTCCAATTAACCGTGACCCACCAAATCCGCTCACCCGAAAGCGAATTCTCAAGCCGCTTCCAACCGGTGTCAGAGTTCTTGACGGGCTGTTAACCATTGGCAATGGCCAGCGCATGGGTATTTTCGCAGGTTCCGGCGTCGGAAAAAGTACGCTGATGGGCATGATCTGTCGATCATCGCAGGCAGATATCAACGTCGTAGCACTGGTCGGTGAACGAGGTCGCGAAGTCAGAGAATTTCTCGAAAAAGACCTTGGCGAAGAAGGCATGCGCCGATCGATCGTCGTGGTCGCAACTTCTGATCAGCCGGCCCTGGTTCGCGTCAAAGCCGCATTCACCGCCACCGCAATTGCTGAGTATTTTCGTGACCGCGACAAGAACGTCATGCTGATGATGGATTCGGTAACCCGCTTTGCCCTTGCGCAGCGCGAGATCGGCAATGCCGTCGGGGAACCGGTTACTACACGCGGTTACACCCCGTCAGTATTTTCACTGTTACCCAAATTGCTCGAACGGGCCGGCACGGCAAGAAGAGGTTCAATCACAGGCATCTACACAGTTCTCGTCGAAGGCGGCGACATGGATGAGCCAGTAGCTGACGCCGTCAGAGGTATTCTTGACGGGCATCTGCTTCTAAGCCGTGAACTGGCAACCCAGAATATTTTTCCGGCCGTCGACATTCTCGGCAGTATCTCACGCCTTATGCCAGAAATCACGGATAAAGGGCATTTTGATGTTGCCGGCAAATTGCGCAACATTTACAGCACTTACAAGAAAAATGCCGACGCCATCAGCCTTGGCGCTTACAAAGCCGGTTCTGACCCTAAAATTGATGAGGCTATCAAAAAGAATCCTCTTATCGAAAACTACATCAAACAGGGTATCAAAGAGGCTTTCAGCTTTTCTGACTGTGTTGCCGAGCTCTCGAAAATAGTCGGGGGCTGATCATGGCTTTTATCTTTCGCTTTCAGCAGATACTCGAAATCTGTTTTCACGAAGAAAACGAAGTTAAGTCGCGCCTTGCTAAAAAGGATGGCCAGATAGCTGAAACTAATTTGAAAATCAAACAGCTGAAACAGGATTATGCAACCGGCCTGGAACAGCAGTCGGCAGACCTGATCGCGGGTGATATAATCAAGGTGCAAATGTACCCGGCTTATCTGAAAACCCTGCAGCGCTCCTGGGAATTTCAGGAAGAAGAACTCGAAAGACTCGAAAAACAGAGACAAAAAATTCTCGAAGAACTGATCGAAAAACAGAGAAATCGCAAAACTTACGAAAAAATGCGCGAGAAAGACGAAATTCAGTATAAAAAAGATATGCTCAAGCGTGAGCAGAAAAGACTCGACGAATTTGGCAACCGCAAAAAAGGCCTGATGGAGACAGACAATGCTTGAAAATATGCATCGACTGCTTGAAAAAATCGACAGTCTCGAAAAAAGCTTCAGCGGCCTTGCCCCCAAAAAGAACCGTAGACAACAGCAGACGTTTGCCAATGCCATGCATGAAGCCACTAAACAGAATGTGTCAGAGACTGCTATTACCGCTTCTCCGACCACAGAACTCTCTAAAAGCCTTAAAACCGACCTTGACGCACTGATAGATAAATATTCGAAGCAACACAGCATCGAACCAGAGGTTATCAGACAACTGATTCTGGTTGCATCAAACAATGACCCGAAAGCGGTGAGTGCAAATGGCAATCTCGGCCTGATGCAGTTAAAACCGAATATTTTCGCTGACTCGGGCAAGAACGACCCATTCGACCCCGAGCAGAATATCAGTGTCGGAACTCAGCATCTTTCGAGCATGCTCCAGCGAAACGGCGGAAATCTGCCACTGGCTCTCGCGGCATACAATACTGACCCGGCAACCGTAAAAAGGTTTGGCGGAGTTCCGCCGTTTGCCGACACCCAGGGGTTTGTCGGGCAGATATTGAGCGGACTTGGAAAAACAGACAAGTAAAGGAATTGACCGATGCCGGAAAATGATGTCAGCCAGAATGGAAATAACCGACCAGCTGCCGCCCAGGAAAACAACGAACAGGCGCAGGTACGGCCGCCATCGCGAATTTACCTGGCCCTGAGTCGGATAATCTATATGTTTCTGCTCGCATCGCTGGGCGTGGCAACTTTTCTCACGGTTTTGACCATGGATTTTCTTCAGATCTACCCGTTTCGCTACAAGATCCCCGAAGAATACCGCAATTACTGGCCACTTTCGGCATATTACGATTTCGTCCAACTGCATCAGTTGCCAGAAGAAGAAAGGTATCAGCAATTGATTCTGCAGGAACAGGAACGCTTTAACCGCCTGATTACCGAGGGAAGTCGCGACCTTGAACGTCGCGCCGTATCACTCGAAGATTCATACCGGGCTCTGATGCGCACCCAGAAAGAGCAGCATCAACGGGAGCTTGAAGAACTGAGAAAGCAGCGCGAAACTATCGAACTTGAAAAAAAGAAACTTGCCGACGACCGCCAGGATCTTGAAAACCGAAAGGTTGCAGTCGACGAATTGTCGCAGCGCCTCGCCTCTGAAACACTCAACATCGAATCAAGCCTGATCAGATTCATGGAAAAAGAAAACCGCCTCGACCAGGTGCGCAGCATTGCTGCACAAATGGAACCAAAAGCTCTTGCAAGAATTTTCGATGATGTGCCTGACGACCAACTGATCTACGATATCCTCGGTGGTCTGCAGCCATCGCACTCTGGCAAAGTACTTGGCGGCATGGATCCTGAAAAAGCCGGGCGAATCATGAAGCTTGGCAAAAGCCCGATGACTCTGCCTGAGCCTGGCCCATCGCGAAACTACATTCCGCCCAGCCTGCAGAACCTCATTAACGATACTCAGGCAAATCTGCGCTGAAAAACTTGCCTCTTCGTTCAGAACGAATTAGTATGAACTCCTATGAGCAAGGCGTTTAACAACCCATATTCGCATGGCTTTTTCCGTTGCGCAGCGGCGCGGCCTGTAATCGCTATCGGACGGCCAGAAGTTAATGCTCAGCGCCAGATTGAGCTCATAAGTCGACTCAACCAGCAAAAAGCCGGTATTATTGTTTTTCCGGAATTAAGCCTGACCGGCTACACGCTTGGTGATCTTTTTCAGCAGAAAACCATTCTCGACGCTGCTATAGACGCTCTACAGAGCATTATCGAAGCCAGTGTCGACAAAGAATGTCTGATTGTGACCGGGCTGCCGATACTGATCGATTACCGCCTTTTCAACTGCGCAGCAGTGATTCAACGCGGGCAACTTCTTGGCCTGGTTCCTAAAACCTGGCTGCCGGACCACCGCGAATTTTATGAAAAGCGCCAGTTCTGCAGCAGCAACGAACTCGATTCCTGCGAAATGCTTATTTCCGGTCACAAGATACCGATCGGAACAGATTTGCTGTTTGCCTGCCGGCAGCTTGAGCACGTTAAAATCGGTATCGAAATCTGCGAAGATCTCTGGGCACCGATACAGCCATCGACTTTGGCGGCCATGGCCGGTGCAACTCTCATCTGCAACCTGTCTGCCAGCAATATTGTCATTGGCAAGGCAGAATATCGCCGACTGCTCGTCAAAGCATCTTCTGGACGCAATATCTGCGGTTACATCTATTGCTCTGCCGGAGAGGGCGAGTCGACAACCGATATGGCCTGGGACGGGCACATGATCGTTGCCGAAAACGGCACAATCGTCGAGGAATCAACAAGGTTTTCGGCAGAAAGCAGCTGCATTATCACCGACCTCGATCTTGAGAAGCTGCAATTCGAAAGACTTCGCAATAATTCGTTCAGAGACAGCGCCGCAAGCTGTTGCCAGAGCAACAGAAAATTCAGAACCGTCGAATTTGATTGCGCCGAACTGGTGACGGGTGAACTGCCGCTCATGCGAAGAATTCCGCGCTTTCCTTATGTCCCCGACGAAGACAACGAACGCAATGCGCGTTGTGAAGAAGTTCTCAACATTCAAGTGCAAGGGCTTTACACCAGACTGAAGGCAACCGGCATAAAACGGGCTGTGATAGGCGTTTCTGGCGGTCTTGATTCAACCCTCGCGCTCCTGGTTACTCACCGGACCTTTACACGTCTGGGACTACCGGTCAGCGGGATCATTGCGGTTACCATGCCAGGGTTTGCAACTTCAGACCATACCAGAAATATCGCCATCGATCTGATGCGTGCTCTTGAAGTAGATCACAGAGAAATCGACATCAGGCCTTCATGCCTGCAGATGCTCAAGGATCTTGGGCACCCGTTTGCCGAAGGGAAAAAGCACTATGACATAACCTTCGAAAACGTGCAGGCGGGTGAACGAACCTCGCATCTGTTCCGTATTGCCAACCATGAAAATGGTCTCGTCATAGGCACCGGAGACCTGAGCGAACTGGCACTTGGCTGGTGCACCTACGGAGTAGGCGACCACATGTCGCATTACAACGTCAACGCCTCTGTGCCGAAAACCCTGGTCAAATTTCTTATTGGTCATCTGGCAGAAGCTTTTCCGGCAGAAAGTACTGCTGCAAAAACTCTACAGAAGGTTCTCGCCGCAACTATTTCCCCAGAACTCATTCCCGCCGAAGACAAAGACCAGATACCGCAACAAACCGAGGCAACGGTAGGCCCTTATGAACTGCAGGATCTGCACCTTTACTACATCACTCGCTTCGGATTTAAACCTTCAAAAGTCGCCTATCTGTGCAGGCAGGCCTGGCTGGACTCTGACAAATACGGGCTGTCAATCATCAAACACTGGCTCAGAGTCTTTATAAAGCGCTTCTTTGCCACGTCACAGTTCAAACGCAGCTGTGTTCCTGATTCACCGAAAGTCGGGTCAGGCGGGTCACTTTCTCCGCGAGGAGACTGGCGGGCTCCCAGCGACGTATCTGCTGATACATGGCTTGCAGAGCTGGAAAAAAATATTCCCTGCAACTGACTTGCGGGGCTATAGTTTTCTGTTATAATTACAGTATATAAAAAAGAGAAAAACGCAGCATGGCTGCGTTACGTGAAAATAAAACCGGGGAACAAAACTTATGCTTGAAGCATTCTATCGGCCCTAACTGAAAAGTCATCTTTTCAGTTCAGACCTTGCCAAAGGTCTTATAACCCAACAATATCCCTTTTGAGAGCTGATACCAGCTCTTTTTTTTTGCCAGAAGTCACTGCAGCCTGGCAATTTGCCTGCCAATCGCGGCGGCCTGGATTCTTGCGGTTCTTGTAGCCTGGTAAACCCTCTGCCTGAGGTCTTCGTAGCGTTTTATACGACTGTCTGAAGAATTCGAAGCCTGTGCCGAAACCAGCATAACAGTCTGTGCCGGAACAGTCTGGGCCTGGCGGACTGCATGGCGTGGTGTTAATAAGTTCACGGTATTATCGTTATTTTCAGAATCAACAGCTGCGGCATTTTCAAGACTGTCGTCAATTGCAGGCATAGCTCCTGGATCATGAAAAAGCACAGTTACTGCGACATCCTTGCGACTTTCAAGTTCTTCAACGATCTTTTCACCCTTTACTTCCGGTTGTTCAAGAATCAGACCGGCTGTATCGGCGCCAGTGGGGGCGCCTATTCTTTCATGCCGGGACTGGTAATTATGCAGCCTGTCTCTCAGTGCCTGAATTCTCTGATTCAGTTCGCGACCAGCGATCGTTTTCTGTGCCATGGCCTGGTCTGTTACGCCAAAAGTCATGAACCCGGCAACCACCAGACCAACAATGAACCTGCGCATTGAATAACCTCCGGAAATCTTCATTTCTGTTAAGCTTATCGACAGTTCAGGCTCACAAATTGAGAAAAATCAGCTGTCACTGCCATAGGCCCCGGGCTGCCCTGAACGATCTGAAGCGTTGATAACCGGAGAATCGGCCCGCAGCTGATAACTAAAATTTTCTTCGAAGCCACCCACAAAAAGCGGGTCGAGGTTTATAACCGGGGCCCCGTTCTGATCACAGTTCACAGTTGCCTGAGAATAACCAAAAATATTGTTGTATGGATATGACCTGCCGGCACCGCCAACCTTGTCTTCAATGCCAACGCCGGTATCCTGATTTTTACGGTTAACAACAATGCAGTTTCTTATGGTTGGCAGATCTGAGCCTTCAACAATCATGCCACTGACTGCATCGACCGTAAGATACTGAATATTGGCTGCGGCAGCCCCAGTAATGATACCAGTCTGCATCGTCTGAATCAGACCATTGCGAATCTTTGCCGGTTGCCGGTCAACAACCCGCAAACCTGTTTCGCGAACATTTCTCAGCTCGAATCTTGAAAATTCGAGACCTGAGTTACCTGCAAAAACAACCCCATTCGCGACATTCATGGCCTTAAAATCTGACACAACGCAATCAAAGGTATTTTCTACAGTCAAAGCAGTCTGGCAGTCTTCAACATTAAGCCCAGAAACAGCTGTGCCACTGGCGGTCTGCAAAGAAAACCCGGTCTGGCAGAATCTGACAGAAATACTGGCAATTTCAGCCGTTGAGCTGTAAATCGTAAAAGCTCTCTCTGCTCCCGAAACCTCGATATTTTTCAGCACGCTGCCCTGCTGCCCGGCAGCGGCCACCAGACGTATGCCATCCCAGTCTGTTCTAGAAGGCACCCCGGAAGCAGAAATCATGCGAATCGGATCATTGTCGATGCCGGCAGCCATAATAGTGCCTTCAACAATCAGTTCGCACACATTCGGTCGAAAACCTGAACGGCCACTGTCTTCAGCGGCAAAGCGAATAACGCAGCCAGCCTCGATCGTAAGTGTTCTATCTGCCGGAACGATCATATCACCATTGAGACTGATCGGGCTCCAGGCTTTTTTCCAGACGATATCCTCGACTATGCGACCGCCGGCAACGATACTTACCAGCGCACTCATTGAAGAAACATGGCCGTCAAGATCTACAGTCTGCATTCCATATTGATAAATACGCCCAGGAACAGCCGTTTCGTCGGCAAATGAGTTCTGTGTGGCAAAAATCTCACTCTCAGCCTGAATCATCTTCAGAGACCCATAGTTTTCGGCCCTGAAAAGTTTGAAACCAGAAGCCGGATCAACTCCTGAGTAACTCCAGCTGAGAACTGGGCCACTGTTTCCCTGAGTAACCTTCAAATAGTCAACGACGCCGGGGGCACCCTGCATGTCACCGACTGGAACTGTTTTAAAGGAACCGGGCTCTGCTGCATAACGCCGCCCGTCGGTAGTTGTTCCATAAAGATCATAAAGGTATTCAGAACCGGCAAACAGATTTGGCAGCACGATCTGATGCGAAGACAGCGCTGCTGTTGGCGGCAGCTGAATTCGTGCACCGTTTTTTTCGCGCCACCCGATCAGAATCGACATCGGCTCTTTGCAATTCACGTCAATCACAGCACGATTACTTTCGCGAACGGCAACGACATGGGTAATCATGTTATCGACCGGCTCAACAACAATGCCCACGCCTTCAAGAACCTGTCCATAAGCTATTTCTACGGTTTTTGACGCAAGATAATAACCACTTCGCTGCACACTCAACCGATGCGAACCGACATCCAGTGAGGTAAATTCAAAGCGTCCGTTATTGTCAGTTTCGGCCTTGAACAATGAGCGATGTGAGGTTATCACCGCACCAGCAACTGGATTCTTCAGCGTATCGACAACGGTGCCGTTCACCGAACCACGCTGTGTATGCATTTTATTTTCGCAGCCTGAAACAATTAAAAGAACCAGAAGCAGAGAAAAGACCAGAACAGCTTTTCCCGAAGACATGTTGCGGCCAAACTGGCTGATCATAAGCGCGAAACCCCATATCTGCCCATTTCTGAGCCATAAATATCCTGAAGTTTCAGAGTCGATTCTGACAGCAGTCGATAATCGTAAGGATTACCGGCGGCAAATTTCGGATCGATTGAAAGAGCTCCTGTTGAGCCTGAACAACCACGATAATTTTCACTAAAGCCATAGACGTTATTGAAACCATATCCGGGTGTCAGAAGTGTCAGGTTTTCTATCCCGACAGAGCCGTTCTGAAAGCGGTCAACAACAATATTGTTCTGTATGGTTACATTGCCAGCCCTGACCAGAATGCCGTTTCTGGCATCGATCGTCACATGGTCGATGTAATTATCGTATGAGTGCAGAATATTGTCACAGATGATACCCGTGCCTTCAGGGCTCACAACAAGGGTTCTGATGACACGGTTCCGCCCCCAGACTCCCTTTATGCCAACCGCATCTGCATAAATATCACAATCTTTGATTATCACCTGGTCTTCATTTTTATCGGTCGAAGTGACTATGCCGGTGTGAACTTCAGAGAAAAGCCCGTTTTCGACAGTCATTCTGCGACAATTTTTCAATTCGAGAGCAATCGAAGCAATTTCGTTAAAACTGCATGAAGAAAGGTTCATCACTTCACGAATGCCATCAAGACGCAGCCCATGCTGCGAATATGAAATTTCGAGGTTACTGATGCGCATGTTCAGTGCCGAAACATCAAGCGCATAACCGCTGCAACCGAACAATCTGACATAACTGATGTCTGAAATGCCGGTCTGAGAGGAAAGAATTCTGATACCGGCCCAGTGATCACGCCTGCCCGAACCATTCAACGGCGCAAAAACCACGGGTGATTCAGCGGTACCACTGATCTCGATGCGGCCCTGAACAGTGATTTCAACCCGCTGTTCGTCAGAACCAGCGGCAAGCGAGTCGGTCTCGCTGACGAGAATCTCTGTGTCGGCTTCAATTACCAGACTTGCGCCAGCCGCCACGATCAGGTCAGAATAGAGTCTTATCGGCGAATCAGCAATGGTTAAAGTTGTTGTCTGGCTGATAACGCCCGGAACAAAAACCGTTTCAGAAACGGTGGCATCTGATTCAGCCCCGAGATTATTAACGGCTCTAATGGCATACCTGCAGAAACTGCCGGTCGGCACAGCCCTGTCGGAATAAGTGAATGTTCTGGCATCGATACTGGTCTCATTTATTTTAAGCCAGTCGCCGCCTTTAATCTGGCGATACAGGTTGTAACCGGCAGCCGGGAAACCGGAAATGGCAGACTGCCATTCAACTTCTACGGCACCCAGAGTGGTAAACGGACGAATTTTAAGGCTGGCCGGCGTTGAAGGCATGTCGGCATTACCGGTCTTGAACGAGTAATCATAAGAATAATAGCTGGCGTCATTTTCATCCAGATATTGCACTCTGAAATGATAGAGTGTTTCTGGCTGCAGATTATCAATAACAAGATGGTGCTCGTTCGACGCTCTCTGTTCGCGAATCAGACTGCCATAAGAAATGGTCATGCCATATTCGACATTGCAGATTACGCTTTTATATGTGTTCCAGGAAATCTCTGCGCTTGTCGATGCTGTTTTAACGACCTTTACGTCGCTGATTCGGTCAGGCGCATTGGCTTTGTCAAGTCTTATGAAATCAAGAACCGTTGACTCGCCAGATTTAATTTCGATCTGCCGTTCTTCGATTGCAAAATCCTGGTGAAGAATAACGATATTATTGATTCCGGCCGGCAGTTCTGACAGATAGAAGCCGCCGTCAAGACCACTGAAAACCTTTTCGCGCTCGGCAAAAATCGAAAAAACCTCAGCGTTGACAACCGCGTTGCCTGAAGCATCGACAACCCGGCTGTGAAGGCTGCCAGTCTGAGACTGTCGCAGGCCACAACCGGTCAGGCTGGCCAGAGATACGAAAATTGCCAGCAGTGTTGCCGGCAAAAGAAGATTTCTGATACTGATTTTTTCAGTCAGGAACATCTTCCGCTCCTATGGTTTCATAGTCATAACCGGCGCCTTTAACCGGGCTTCCCGAAGACGGCTTATAATTAAAATCCTCATTCAGCTGGCTTGCGAACGGGTCGCCGCCCTGCAGACCCGGGCCGGCAAGTTCTGTAAAATTCAGATCCGCAGAATAGCCAGACAGCGAAGTGCCATCAGAGTTAGCGTATTTGCGATTTCCTGTAACATTCCAGATACCGTTGTTCTGGATATACTGGGTGTTAGTCGCCGTAGAGGGATTATATGGAACAGTGCCGCTGTACATAATGCCAACACCGTTGCGGCTGTTGTCAGCAAGAACGAGATTGCTTCTGACAACCGCCTGAGCAGTCTCTTTTATTTCGATGCCCACATTAGCATGAACCGTATTGCGGCGCACTTCATCTTTGCCGCGGCAGATAATGCCAATGCCGCCAGAGCCATGGCCAATTATGTTGTATCTGGCCTTTGAGGCGGTCTCGGTGTTGCCGAGATCAATACCACAGGCTCCAGACAAAATGATGCGGTTGCGTTCGATTTCGGCAAGTTTGTTGCCGAGGCAGATGATACTGTTTATGCATCTGCTGATCCGGCAATCAAGTATCTGAACCTTCACCTGATTGTTCTGCAGATCGATTCCCGAACCGCAGGTTTCAATGGTCAGACTGCGAAAAGTCTGATCGCGACGGGCTGAGGTCATCTTAACCGCCGCCTGGCGACAGCTGTTGAAAGATGATTCTTTTACCTCCGGCAGCCCGGCAACACCATTTACACCATTCTGCGCATATGAAAGCCGCAATCCCTTTAGCAGGCTGGCGCCAAGATCAGAAACATTCTCAAAAGTAATACCGTTCCAGTCACCAGGTTGCGGGGAAGCTGCCGATGAAGTCATGGTGACCGGCTGCAACGAAGTGCCCTGAACCATCAGAGTGCCCTGAACGCTGATATCAATAAGATCGTCAACAGAGTCCGCATCCCACTGATCGCCTTTTGCAATCGCCACTGTAACACCTTTATCGATGATCAGACTGGCGTTGGCCGCAATCATAAGGTCGCCGGTCAGATAATAAGGCGATTCCTGGCTTGTCCAGACAGCATTGGTGCTCATAACTCCAGGCATCACAAATGCTCCGACATTCGATGGAGATGACTCGTCGCCTGAACCAGAAAGCCTGGTAACCCGGTAGTAGTATTTAACGCCAGCCAGAACGTCGTTATCGATATAAGCGTTCTGGTTCGTCAACGTCCCGAGGCGATTGAATGGCCCCTGTGCAGCAGCTGACTTGTAAACCGCAAACCCGGCAAAGTCAGCGCCGGCGTCAGAATTCCAGTTAAGCACAATTGCATTGCTGTTGGCAGCTTTGCTAAGCTTCAGGCCGGTCGGTGATTCGCCGCGGGCTGTGACAGAAGTGTTGAAAGTCTTGACTTCTGACTCAAGCCTTCGGCCGGTTTTGTCGGTTGCAACACACTTAAATCTGTAGCTTGAAGCCGGTACAAGATCTGTCAGCTCATACTGATGCATAAAAAGCAGTTCGGCGTCGGTCGGAGTGTTTTTATCAAAAAGGGCATTAACACCGTAACTGACACTGGCGCGCGCCTGAAATTTTGTATAGAAAATAATTTTTGCACGGCTCGAAGTCACGCCGGTAACCTGAATATCGTAGATTTCACTGTCAGCCGGCAAAGCGAAATTAACCCCTGTAACGGTCTCTCCGCTCACCACTTCGATATTCTGTCGCTGAGTCTGATAGTTCTCGCGGGCGGCAGTTATTTCTGTCACCTCCGGAGCCAGAGAACTCAGGGCCCACTTGCCGTAGACATCAGAAAAGGTCGAGGCTTCAGTTGTATAAACTTTCACCGCACTCAGCGGATTCCCCGACGAATCGGTTACCATGCCGGTAATGCTGCCACTTGCCGGTGAATCTGTATTCATGCAGCCGGCATGTGACATGAGAACAATAATCAACAATAAAATGGCAATAAGTCTGATTTTTTTCATTCAGACATACTTTTCGGTATTTTTTGCACTAAACCTTAGAAACAAAAGATTGAAAGAAAAGGGTGATTAGAGTTACATTCTTTTGATACGCACGCTTGTAATTCGAGCACAACAAAAGAATTCCGGAAAGGAAACTGGTAATGAAGAAGATTTCTGTCAGAGCCCGCGACATGCAGGCATCACCAATCCGCAAGCTCATCCCACTCGCCGTAGCAGCACGCAAGAAGGGCGTAAACGTCTTCCCGCTCAATATCGGCCAGCCCGATATTCCGACTCCGAAGCCGATCCGGGATGCAATTCGCAATTTCGACCAGGAAGTTCTCGCCTACAGCCCCTCTCAGGGTGAAGACTTTCTCGTTGAAGCTTTTGCGGGTTATTATAAACAGAACAATATCGATATCGCCGCCGAAGATATCATCGTTACTACCGGTGGCAGTGAAGCTATCTTTTTTGCTTTTCTGTCAATCTGTGATGCCGGCGACGAAGTAATCGTCTTTGAGCCTTTTTATACCAATTACAACGGCATCGCCTTCGAAACCGGTGTCAAACTCAAAGCCCTGACCACCTATGCCGAAGACGGCTTCCAGCTGCCCCCGGCAGCTGCCATAGAAAAGGCAATTACAGACCGTACCCGTGCCATTCTCATCTGCAACCCCAACAACCCGACCGGCACGGTCTATTCACGTCAGACTCTCGAAGAACTTGCTGCCGTCGCTAAAAAGCACAATGTTTATGTAATCTCTGACGAAGTCTATCGCGAATTCACCTACGATGGCCTGCAGCATACTTCAATTCTGCAGATCCCGGGCATGAGTCAGCACGCAATCCTCATCGACAGCATTTCGAAACGCTATTCTGCCTGTGGTGCCCGCATTGGTCTCATTGCCAGTCGCAACCGCGAAGTGATGGGCGCCTGCATGAAATTCGCCCAGGCCCGCCTCAGCTCGCCAACTATTGAACAGTGGGGTGCCAGAGCCGGCATCCTCATGGATCCATCTTATTTTCAGCCCATTCTCGATGAATATCAACGCCGACGCGACGCAGTAATGGCCGGCCTTGCCAAAATTCCCGATGTCGTCTGCAAAACTCCAACCGGAGCCTTTTATGTTATTGCCAAACTGCCGATAAAAAATGCAGATCGCTTTGCGGCATGGCTGCTGACTGATTTCGTACATGAAGGCAGTTCGGTTCTGGTAGCTCCGGCTGCCGGGTTCTATGTTAACCCGGGCCTGGGACTCGACGAAATAAGAATCAGCTACGTTCTCGAAGTCAACAAGCTTGAAAAAGCTATGGATGCTCTTGCAGTCGCAGTGAATCAGTTCCGGCGCCTCGAAGAAAAAGAAAACAAGCAGGAGAAGACAGCCTCTGCCAATGCCTGAACAGACCAGACCGACCGTCGACATTCAGGTTGAAAAAGCTCCTGGAGTGGCCATGCCCGCCATGGCCACTTCGGGTTCAGCTGGTTATGACCTTTGTGCCAGCCGACACATGGTGATCGCACCCCACAAATTCGCAATGGTTCCGACCGGACTGCGCATAGCCATGCCACATGGCCTCGAAGCTCAGATCAGACCGAGATCGGGTCTTGCGGCAAAGCACGGTGTAACGGTGCTGAATGCTCCCGGCACCATAGACAGCGACTACCGCGGCGAAGTATGCATAATTCTGATCAATCACGGCGACAATGAATTTGTTATCGAACCGGGCATGCGTATTGCCCAGATGGTTTTTGCAAAAGTTACCGAGGTCGAGTTTCGGGCCTGCAACGAGCTGAGGTCTTCTGACCGTGGCGAAGGCGGGTTCGGTTCAACCGGCGTCAGATAGTCTAAACACGAGGTAAAAATGAAGCGAAAAAAAGTTGCAGTAATTGGTTGCGCAGGGAAGATGGGCCAGGTGGTCTGCAGATATCTGCTCTCTCACAACAGCTACGAGCTGGCTGCCGGCATTGACAGCGGTCGGGCCGGCGATGATCTTGGTGCCGTTCTTGGTCTCGGCAACACCGGAATCACCATTTCTCCAAATCTGCAGTCGACCATTTCCGAGTCACATATTGATATCGCTATCGATTTTACGACACCTGATGCTGTTGTAGCCAATGCTGCCGTCTGTCTTCAGGCAAAAGTGCCTGTTCTGATCGGCACCACCGGAATCAGTCAGGAAGATCAGGTTAAACTCGACAACCTCGCGCAAAAAATGAATACCGCGGTCATGATCGTTCCTAATTTTGCCATCGGGGCCATTCTGATGATGGATTTCGCCAGAAGAGCCGCCCGCTACATGAAACAGGTTGAAATCATTGAACTGCACCATCCGCAGAAACTCGACAAGCCATCCGGCACTGCAATTAAAACCCGCCAGGGTATCCTTGACGAGCTTGGTATAAACGATGAATCGGCCGCTGAACAGGTTCCGATACATTCGGTCAGACTGCCGGGCCTGGTCGCGCATCAGGAAGTGATCTTTGGCGATATCGGGCAAACCCTCACCATCAGACACGATTCATTGAATCGCGATTCATTTATGCCGGGAATTGGCCTTGCGCTCGGGCAAATGCATTCGTTCACCGGCCTGAAAGTCGGTCTGGATCTGTAAAAAATCTCCTGTTAAAGCCTGCGAAGAATTGTGTCGATAGTTCCTCAGGAACATTTAAAAGTTCAAAGGAGGCGCAAGCATGATTCTTCCGAATACCCCGCTCTATCAGGCAAAGACCGATGCCGAATTCCGCATCAGAATGATCCAGCACATCAAAACCGCATACAAGGACATTCTGGGAAAAGACGCCAATCTGCTCGACCTGCCCAATGGCCTCGAAATTGTTCAGGCGAAGATTCAGCAGAGACTCTATGACATGAGCAACGGTCAGATCAACCTCTTCAGAGATGAAGATCGCCGCGAACAGCTCGCTGCCTGATGCCCTGAAAAAAGTTTCATTCCCCCTGTAAAGAAAATGCCCCGGAGCCATATGGCTTCGGGGGTTTTCTTTTTACGCAGTTCAGATGAATCAATCTGCTTCGAAGGGGTTTTGGTCGTTGGCGCCGGTTGTTGTGTGAGCCCTGTCTGACACAAACAATCTGAAGAATTCGCCAGTCCAGAGAACCAGAGAAGTGCTGGCAATGATTATCAGCCATGTGACAAGGTCGAGAGGCTCGGTTCTGAACATGCTTTTGCCATACTGAACTATCAGAAACTGCCCAAGAACAATAGTCGGAAGAATAAATATAAACCCCTTGTTCTCGGTTATACGACTGAATGCTGATTTTTTAAGCCC